>CAIYFE010000123.1 GCA_903925445.1 uncultured Burkholderiales bacterium
GTCTTGAGCACGCAAAATCCTGAGGGTCACTATTTTTCGGTTCAGCTGTCGGACTTTTACACCAACAATTTTGCCTACATCAGCAAACGCTCCGGGGGACCAATTTTTGGCAACTTCTTGTTGGTGCCGCCTGGCTGGAAAGGCAATGTTCCAAAGAACAAATTCGACCGTGTGCTTCAGTGCGAACAAAAATGGATTTTTGCGCTCATTCGCCTTCGTGTTGATCAAGACGATGCCGCTGAAGTGGCGTGGGCCAAAAACAAATTCAACCAAGCGAAGTTGACCCCGCTGGATGACTATTTGGCAGGGCGCGAATTCACGCCCAATGACTTCAATGTCTTTGATGTCAGCAAGCTCAACGGCAATCCATTGCGGCCTTTTGCCATCCTCAACCACATGCTGGCCGAGAGCCCGCCGCCTGCGTCCGACGAAATTTTGATGCAGGGATTCAAAACCGTGAACATTGGCCCCGGGATGGATTTGTCCAAGAACGATCCCGATACACAGCGCGGTCTGGCCCGCGCCGCGCGTGATGCGCTGCCCGCGCTGAGGTCGCATGTTGAGCGACCTTGGGCGCGTGCTGTGAACGGATGGTTTTATTTCCCAACCCAAATTGGTCAAGCCAAAACAACAGACTACATCATGCGTTCTGCATGGCAGTCGCTGTGGGGAATCGTGGCTCACCCACCCTATGAGTGCACGTATTTGTGGGCCTCGGTGGATCAAAATGGCGAGCGCCTGAGCAGCACTGGCGTTTATGAGTTGTACATGCGAAAAGATCAGTTCCCCAAAGTCGAGGCTTTTTGGTCTTTCACCATGTACCAAGACTTCAACCTTGTGGTCAATGAAGCCAACCGCTGGGCCATTCGCGAAAACATGAAAGGTCTGAAATTTGATGCCGATGGTGGCCTGCGCATCTACATTCAGTCCGAGCGCCCATCTGAAGACAAAGTCAGCAACTGGTTGCCAAGCCCCAAGACGGGCAACTTCAACATCACCATGCGCAACTACATGCCTTCTCAAGACATCATTGAGCAGCGCTACGACCCGCCAGTGCTCAAACGCGTTGGCTGAATGGGCGACTAAAAATTCAGGGGTTGGGGCTCAGCCTCCACCCAGTTGACGCAGCTTGATGAAGGCCAACGCCGCCATGACGGCGTCGTTCAAGGCGTCGTGTGCGTCGCGCACGGGCAGCTTCAAATCGGCCATCAACCGATCAAAGCGCAAATCAATGTCGGCGTTGTCGTGTTGCTGATACGTGGGCAACTGGTTGAATTTGTATTCGTAGTAAAGCGCCGATACTTCGACCTTGGCTTGAGGCAACCCAATGCCCAACAACGGACGCACCGCCCGGTTGAGCATGGCCACATCAAACTCCAAGTAGTAGCCCACCAACGGTCGGCTGCCAATGAAGTGCAACAAACGCCTCATGGCTTCTTCAACGGGCAAGCCTTGCGCCAGGTCTTGCTCGCGCAAACGATGAATGCGCACGCTGTCGGCGGACACGCCGCGTTCGGGGCGCACCAACAACTCCAAGCGCTCGCTGGTCATGATGCGCTGCCCCACGATACGAACCGCACCGATGGAGATGATTTCATCGCGCATGACATCCAAGCCCGTGGTTTCGCAGTCCAACGACACCCATTCGTCTTCGGGGGGCGCATCAAACACAAACGCAAATTCGGGGCGCTTGAGGCGACGCATGGCCCATTCGCGTTTTTTGGCTTGCCACCAAGTGGCGGGATGAAACCAGCGGTGCATCACAAGGCATCCAACTTGAAGCGACTGCGCAACAAGGTTTTGAATTTTTTGACCACGCTCAACGCGTCTTTGAGCAAGTCACGCTCCAGCGCAGACAGCAACTGAATCTGCACATTGCCACTGACGGGTTTTTGCAAGGCCATTTCATCCAAACCAGCCTTGAGTTTGAGCCCCATCAAAAAGTGCAGGCTTTGTGTCAAATCAGCGGCCATTTCGGCCGACAACACCGAGCGCGCCACCAAGGCTTCCAGCCGTCCGACGGTGCTGGTGGGCGCCAAGCGCTCCGCCCAAGCCAAGCTTCGCACGCCATGCACCAAGGGGAAGATGCCTTCTTTTTTCAAGTTCACGCCGTGATCGGTTTCTAAGCCCAACAAACGGTTCCACCAACCTTGGCTGCTGCCAAACGCGTCAATGGACGAGGCAAAGCGCGCCAACATGGCGTCGTTGTCGACGGCCAATCGTTGCAAGGCCTGCTGAGTTTGCTCCAGCAATTGGGCGTCGCCACACACCGCGTGGGCATCAATGAAAATGGCCAAGTTCATCAAGCCCTCGGGTTCTGCGCCCAACAACCAATGCTGCACCATGTGGCCAAAGTCATGTGCCGTTTTGCGCCACATGGGGTTGTTGATCATGATGTGCCCCGGACACTCGGGATAGCCAAACGATTGCAAGGCTTGCGAGAAGCGTTGGCAAATGGCTTCCAGATCGGCGGGAGCGGTGTAGCCATCGCGCAAGATCAGGCCGTTGTCTTGATCGGTTTTGAGCAACTGCTCGCCGCGCCCTTCGCTGCCCATCACAAACAAGCAGCTGTTGTCGACCAAGTCTGGCGGCGCAATCAATTGCCAAGCACGGGCGAACAAGCTGGCGTTGAGGTCTTGCACCAAGCGCGCAATCAAACCCACCCGCATGCCACTGCGGTACAGCGTGTTGACCATGCGCGTGATTTGCGACGACGCCAAGGCCAAGCCCTGCACGTCTTCGGCCGATTCAATCTGCACGCCAATCAAGTGCGAGTGGTTGGACAAGAAGCTGAACACATCCAACGATTCCAGCACGCCCAACACGTGGTCGTCATTGGCCACCACCAAGTGATGCACCCGATGGCGCATCAACAAGGCCAAGGCCTCGCCCATGGGGTCGGATGGTCGCACGGTGATGAGCGAAAAATTAGCCCACCGCCCCACCGTTTGTTGGTTCAGCGGCTCGCCACTCAAAATGGCGTGTTGCAAGTTGCTGGACGTGAAAATGCCCATGCGTTCTTGCTGTTGGCTGCCATCGCGCACCAAGACATGGGTGGTGCGGTGTTTTTGCAGCACTTGCACCACGCTCAACACATCGGCATTTGCGTCCACCACTTGGGCAGGGCGAACAAAAGCCTCATCCACCCTGGAGAGGGTGAGCGACTGCAATTCATGCTGGCTTTGTCGCTGCGTGAGCGCACTGAGTTTGTCGCTCAATTCCGAGAACAACAGCGCACCAAATGTGGCGTTGTCAGCGATCAGCGCCATGACGGTGCTGCGCGCCAGCTCGTACGCCACCACTTCTTCGGTGGCGACAAAACGGTGGCTGGCTTTGCCCGCCACCAGGCTGCGACCATCAAAGGTGTCATCGGGGCCCAGGGTGGCAATCACTTCGTCGCCCTCCAGTTGGGTGACGAATCCTTTGATGATGATCCACAAGCGCGAGGGTTGGCTGCCCACATCCAAAATGGTGGCGCCCTGCGGGTAATACGCCACATCGACGCTGCCGCGCACACGGCGCTGTTCGTCAGGCGTTAAGCAATCAAAAGGGGATGCTGAAAAGTTAAATGCATTCGGCATAGGCCAAGCGAGGGGCTAAAACCCCATTCAACGCCGGATGCCTTGCGCCACGCTTGCAACCGAGTGCCATTCGCCATCGAACCAAGCGTCGCCGTCCAAATAAGCGCGCAGCATGGGCAGCGCGTCAAAGCCCCAAAACAACTGATCGTCCACGGCAAAGGTGGGCACGCCAAACAGCCCGCGCGCAATCGCCTCTTCGGTGTTGGCCTTGAGTTGGTCTTTGACTTCTGGCGAATTGGGGTCGCGCGCGGGTTGGAGCTGCGCGCTCAAAGCGGCCAAGCGGCTGGGATCTTCGGCCAACGCGCCGCCGTGCCAGACGTGGTGAAAAATGGTTTCGCAAACAAAACGGTTAGGCAAACCCTGTGCATCGCAAGCAACGGCCAAACGCAACAACGCCAAGGGATTGAAGGGATGGGCTTGGGGCATGTCCAACCGAATGCCGTGCTGCTTGGCTTGCCACAGCACTTGGCGGTAAGTCCATTCGCGCTTGCCTGGGATTTCAGCAGGGCCGAGTTGCCCGTGGTGCTTGAGCAAGGCGGCAAACAAAATGGGCTTGTAGACCATCACATGGCTGATGCCTTGCAGGGTTTGCGGGACGGCCTCGAACGCCAAATGCGCGTAGGGCGAAATAAAGTCCAGATAACAGGTGATGGTTTTCATGCGCTGGCTTTCATGACGAGGTGGGCTGCCTCAAGCGTTGGGCAATGTTGCGCCAGACTTGGCGCTTGTAGTCAAGGTCCGACTGCGCCCATTGGGCGATCTCTTCCAAACTGCGCCAGCAACCGACACACAGCTGCGTCTCATCCGACATGCGGCACACCGACACACACGGCGAAGTCACCGCACGGGTGTGCTGGCTGATGCGCTGCGCTTGCGCCAGCAAATGCAAGTCAGTGGCCGTCAGGCCTTGGGGTTTGGGAGTCAGTTCGCTGCCACACATGGCTGCATTGTCAACGAAGACTTCACATCAAGCTGAGCGCTTGTTCAACACCGCAGTCGCGACACGGGATTGCGTTTTGCGCCCCAAAGCTTGGCTGATGAAAACGCCCGCATCGATCAACTGGTCCAGATCAATGCCGGTTTCAATGCCCATGCCATGCAACATGTACACCACATCTTCGGTGGCCACGTTGCCCGTGGCGCCTTTGGCATAAGGACAGCCCCCCAAGCCCGCCACCGAGGTGTCAAACTGCCAGACGCCCAATTGCAGCGCCGCCAAGGTGTTGGCCAAAGCTTGGCCGTAGGTGTCGTGGAAATGACCGGACACATCTTTGAGGGCAAAGTGCTTCAAGGTGGCTTCGATCGCCGCTTCGACCTTGCGCGGCGTGCCCACGCCAATGGTGTCGGCCACGCCCACGTGCTGCACGCCAATTTGCTTCATCAGGCCTGCGAGGTAAGAGACTTTGTCGGGCGCCACATCGCCTTCGTAGGGGCAACCCAACGCGCAGCTCAAAGCACCGCGCACATAAATGCCGGCATCGCGGGCGGCTTGCACCACGGGGGCAAAGCGCTCCATGCTCTCTGCGATTGAGCAGTTGATGTTTTTTTGGCTGAAGGTTTCTGTCACCGCGCCAAACACCACAATTTCGTCGGGTTGAGACGCCAAAGCCGCTTCAAACCCCTTCATGTTGGGCGTGAGCACCGAGTAGCGCACGCCCTCGCGCCGTTCAATGCCCGCCATGACTTGGGCGTTGTCGGCCATTTGCGGCACCCACTTGGGGCTGACAAAGCTGGTGACTTCGATTTCTTTCAACCCCGCGTTTTGCAGCCGATGCACCAACTCAATTTTGATGGCCGCAGGCACGGGTTGCTTTTCGTTTTGCAAGCCGTCGCGCGGGCCCACATCGACCAACTTGACGCGGTGGGGAAGACTTTTGTTCACGCTCATGGTTTTAACTTCAACAATTCCGCGCCTTCGGCCACTTGGTCACCTGGCGCGTACAACAATTCGATCACTTCACCATCGACGGGAGCGGCAATGGTGTGCTCCATTTTCATCGCTTCCATGACGGCCAGCGCCTGCCCGGCCTTGACTTTGTCGCCTGTGTTGACCAAAAACGACACCACTTTGCCGGGCATGGGGGCACTCAAGCGTCCTCCCGCCTCTTGCACCTCGCCGGCATGTGCCAGCGCATCGACCCACTTCACGCGGGTTGCGCCTTGTGGGGTGAACACATGGGCTTCGCCGTTGTCTTGCACAAACACCTGCGCGCTCACGCGATGCCCGGCCCACTCAATACGCAAGGTGTCGGCTTGCTGTTGCCAACGCAACTCGCCCGCGATTTGCTCGACTTGCAAATGCAATGCGCCATCGTGGGCGTAGGTCAAGTTTGCGGTGTGCTGCTGATCGTGAAACGCCAGATCAAAGGTGCGCGTGGCAACGCCAAAGGCTCGCCAGCCATCGCGACGGCTCCAAGGATCGTCGTTTTGCAAGCGCTGCTCTTGCGCCAGCATGTGCGCAACAACACACGCCGCAGCCAAAGGAAAGCCCACGGGTTCTTGGTGGAACAAGGCTTTTTCTTCGCGTTGAATCAACGCCGTGTCGAGTCGCGCTTGTGCAAAAGAGGGGCTGGCCACCACATGCCGCAAAAATTGCACGTTGTTGGACACGCCAACGATGTGGGTTTGCGCCAGCGCTTCGTCCAACTTGGCCAAGGCTTGTGCGCGGGTCTCGCCATGCACAATGAGTTTGGCGAGCATCGAGTCGTAAAACGGGCTGATGGTGTCGCCCTCGCGCACACCATCGTCCATGCGCACCGCACCTACTTCAAAACTTTGACAAACCGGTTTGCGATAAACCTGCAAATGTCCGGTGGCGGGCAAAAACTGATGGTCTGGATTTTCTGCACAAATGCGTGCCTCAATCGCATGGCCTTGGATGCGCAAGTCGGCTTGCTGACAGGGCAAAGGTTCACCGTTCGCAACGCGCAATTGCCACTCGACCAAATCTAACCCGGTGATGGCCTCGGTCACAGGATGCTCCACTTGCAAGCGCGTGTTCATCTCCATGAAGAAAAACGTCATCGACTCGGGTTGGTCGTAGTCGGTTTGCGACACGATGAACTCGACCGTGCCTGCGCCCACATAGTTGACCGCTTTGGCAGCGGCCACAGCAGCCGCACCCATGCGTTCGCGCAGCGCGGGACTCAAACCGGGTGCAGGCGCTTCTTCGAGCACTTTTTGGTGACGCCGTTGCACCGAACAATCTCGCTCAAACAAATACACGCAATGACCATGCGTGTCGCCAAAAATTTGGATTTCAATGTGGCGCGGGCGTTGCACGTATTTTTCGATCAACACCGCATCGTCGCCAAAGCTGTGAATGGCCTCGCGTTGGCAAGAAGCCAAGGCTTGTGCAAAGGACGCCGCATCTTCGACCACCCGCATGCCCTTGCCTCCCCCGCCTGCACTGGCTTTGATGAGCACGGGGTAGCCAATGCGATCGGCTTCGCTTTGCAACACATCGGCGTCTTGGGCTGTGCCGTGGTAGCCCGGCACCAAAGGCACACCGGCGGCTTCCATCAAGCGTTTAGATTGCGCTTTGAGCCCCATGGCGCGAATCGATGCAGGGCTTGGGCCAATGAACACCAAGCCCGCTTGCGCGCAGGCGCTGGCGAAGTCTTCGTTTTCACTCAAAAAACCATAGCCCGGATGCACCGCTTGTGCGCCCGTGTCTTGGGCGGCTTGCAAGATGCGCTCCCAACGCAAATAACTGTCTTGGGGGGCGTTGCCGCCAATGTGAACCGCTTCATCGCACAACTGAACGTGTTTGGCTTGTGCATCGGCATCGGAATAAACCGCCACGGTTTTGATGCCCATGCGACGCGCTGTGGCCGCCACGCGACAAGCAATTTCGCCACGGTTGGCAATGAGAATTTTTTTAAACATTTGTGTCTCCTGACTCACAGCAACCAATTGGGTTTGCGTTTTTGCAAAAACGCTTGCACGCCTTCTTTGCCTTGTTCACTGGCGCGGATGTTGGCAATGCCTGCTACGGTATGCGCCACCAATTCGGGGGTCAGGTCTTGATACGCCACATCGTGCAGCAAGGTTTTGCAAGCGCTTGCCGCATGGGGGCTGACGCTGACCAAGGCCTGCGTCCATTCGTTGAGCTTGGCGTCCAACTGCACCGCATCCACCACCTCATGCACCAACCCCAAACGCTGCGCTTGGGCGGCATCAAAACGTTCTGCCGTTAAAAAATACCGATGTGCCGCACGCGCGCCGATGGCACGAATCAAGTAAGGGCTGATGGTGGCGGGGATGAGGCCAATCTTGACTTCGCTGACACAAAAATCCGCGGTGTCCACGCTCACCGCCATGTCGCACGCGGCCACCAAGCCCAAGCCACCCGCATAAACATCGCCTTGCACTTTGGCAATGGTGGGCTGCGGGCATTCGTAAATGGCTTTCAACATGGCGGCCAACTCGGCTGCATCGGCAATGTTTTGTTCGTGGGTGTAATCGGCCATGCGACGCATCCAATGCAGGTCTGCACCGGCGCAAAAGGCGCTGCCTTGCGCGGCCAAGACCACGGCGCGCACGTGCGGTTGTTGGGCGACGTGCAAGAAGGCGGCTTTGAGTTCTGCAATCACTTCATCGTTGAATGCGTTGCGCACATCGGGGCGCGCCAGCGTGATGGTTTGGATGCCGTCTTGGGTCGAGATGTCTAAATTGTTCATGCTGAGCCCTCACATGCGGAACAGACCAAATCGCGTGTCTTCGATCGGCGCGTTGAGCGAAGCGCTCAAGCCCAATGCCAACACACGGCGGGTATCGGCGGGGTCAATGACGCCGTCATCCCACAGCCGCGCCGTGGCGTAGTAGGGATGGCCTTGCGCCTCATATTGCGCTTTGATCGGGGCTTTGAAGGCGGCTTCTTCATCCGCACTCCACTGCCCGCCTTTGAGTTCAATGCCATCGCGTTTGACGGTGGCCAACACACTGGCGGCTTGCTCGCCCCCCATGACGCTGATGCGTGCGTTGGGCCACATCCACAAAAAGCGCGGGGCAAATGCACGACCACACATGCCGTAATTGCCCGCACCAAAACTGCCCCCAATGATGACGGTGAATTTAGGCACGGCGGCAGTGGCCACCGCCGTGACCATCTTGGCGCCATTGCGGGCAATGCCTTCGTTTTCGTATTTGCGCCCGACCATGAAGCCGGTGATGTTTTGCAAAAACACCAAAGGCGTTTTGCGTTGGCAACACAACTCGATGAAATGCGCGCCCTTGAGCGCAGACTCGCTGAACAAAATGCCGTTGTTGGCAATGATGCCCACGGGCATGCCTTCGATGCGCGCAAAGCCGCAGACCAACGTGGTGCCAAAGCGTGCTTTGAATTCGTCAAAGTCCGAGCCGTCCACGATGCGGGCGATGATTTCTCGCACATCAAAGGGCTTGCGCGTGTCAGCAGGAATGACGCCGTACAACTCTGTCGCATCGTATTTGGGCGACACAGGGCTGTGTGTGGCGATGTTGGGACGCTTGCAAGCATTGAGATTTTTCACCGCTTGGCGTGCCAGCGCCAGCGCATGCACATCGTTTTGCGCCAAATGATCGGCCACGCCTGACAAACGCGTGTGCACATCGCCACCGCCTAAATCTTCTGCACTCACAACTTCGCCGGTGGCCGCTTTGACCAAGGGTGGCCCCCCCAAAAAAATCGTGCCTTGGTTTTTCACAATGATGGTTTCATCGCTCATGGCGGGCACATACGCGCCACCTGCAGTGCAACTGCCCATGACCACAGCGATTTGCGCAATGCCTTGTGCGCTCATATTGGCTTGGTTGAAAAAGATGCGCCCAAAGTGATCGCGGTCGGGAAACACTTCGTCTTGATTGGGCAAATTGGCACCCCCAGAGTCGACCAAGTAAATGCAAGGCAAATGGTTTTGCTGCGCGATTTCTTGGGCGCGCAAATGTTTTTTGACGGTGAGCGGGTAGTAAGTGCCGCCTTTGACGGTGGCGTCGTTGCACACGATCATGCAATCTACCCCGTTGACTCGGCCAATGCCGGCAATCAAGCCCGCGCTGGGGGCGTCGTTGTTGTACATGTTCAGCGCCGCCAAGGGCGCCACTTCTAGAAATGGGGTGCCGGGATCTAACAAGGCTTGAACCCGATCGCGCGGCAGCAACTTGCCCCGCGCCGTGTGTTTGGCGCGCGCCGCTTCGCCACCACCTTGCGCGGTGCGCTCCAGATGCGCACGCAGATCGTTCACCACGCTTTGCATGGCCCCCGCATTGGCAGCAAATTCGGCGGAACGTGGGTTGAGTTGAGAATGCAGCACAGCCATCGGACGTCTTTCGAAATCAATTCAATCCCACAGCATAAAAGTTTTGCGCCTGCATGCCGCGCCATATCGGTTGCAAATCCTGCCACAATCAAACTCCGCATGGAAAAAACGTCCGCCACCGCCATACCTCCAACGCTCGCCACTCCAGCTCGCGCGGAGACGCCCATTGCTTTCATCAAAGCCATTTGTCGCGCCTACACCTTGCGCGGGATGAGCTACAAGCGCGCGCTTGAAGTGGCACAAATTGAGCCACATTTATTAAAAAACACCAACGCACGCGTCACCGCCCTGCAAATGGAGCTGCTGTCGGGCATCGCCATGCAAGAACTCGATGACGAAGCCCTGGGTTGGTTTGATCGGCGCTTGCCGTGGGGCAGCTACGGCATGTTGGTGCGCGCTTCTTTGAGCGCGCCCACGTTGGGGCTGGCGTTGAAGCGGTGGTGCCGCCATCACCGGCTGCTGACCGACCACATCGCGTTGCAACTGACGACCCACCAAGGCTTGGCCACTTTACAACTGCAAGAGGCCAGGGACTTGGGCGAGTTTCAAGAGTTCTGCGTGGTGTCCACCCTGCGCAACGCGCTGGGCGTGGCTTGTTGGTTGGCCGATTCACGCATCGCCATCCATGCCACCACGTTGACGTTTGACGCCCCGGCGCATGCGTCGAGCTATCCCGTGCTGTTTGAAGGCGCCACGCAGTTCAACGCAGAACACAACAGCTTGCAATTTGATGCGGGCTACTTGGATTTGCCCGTGCGTCGCGATGAAGCCGCCTTGCAACGCATGTTGCAACGCGCCTTGGTGTTGACCGTCAAGCCTTACCGACGCGACCGCTTGCTGATTGAAAAAGTCCGGCAAGCGCTGTCACAACACCCTGAACACTGCCGCAATGCCGCCGACTTGGCCGCTTGGCTTCACATGTCAGAACGCACCTTGCACCGCCAGCTCAAGGAAGAAGGCGCTTCGCTGCAAGCCCTCAAAGACAGCGTTCGTCGCGACCTGTCGATGGACTTGTTGCTGCGCACGCAAAAGCCCATCAAGCAAGTGGCGCAAGACAGCGGCTTTTTGAATGAGAAAAGTTTTATCCGCGCCTTCAAAACATGGACGGGATTGACCCCTGAGGCGTTTCGCCAATCAAGCGGCAAATAAGTCGCGCATGTCGTCAAACACGCGCACAGCGCCAGCGGCACGCAAGGCATCGCCTTGTCCGTGCGCGGCATAACCCCACACCGTGGCACCGGCAGCCACGCCTGCGGCGACACCAATGGGCGTGTCTTCAATCGCCAAACAGCGTTGCGGATCGCGCCCCAAATGCGCGGCAGCCGCCAAGTAAACATCAGGCGCAGGTTTGGATTGCGGCACTTCATGCCCACTGAAAATGCGGCCTTCAAACCAATCGAACAGCCCGACTTTGCGCAGCATCAAGTTGATTTTGTAGCGGTCTGCACCCGATGCACAGGCGATCTGACCTTGGTGAGCATGGAAGGTGCGCTGCACCGCATCGTGAATGTGCGCAATGGCGGTGATTTCGTTTTCCAAACGGGCGTTGCGCAGCTGATAAAACGCATCCATGAAGGCATCGGTCAAGGGCTTGCCGGTGTTGGCCTCAATCAATTCTCGGCGGTTGCGCACCGTGTGCCCGACAAAGTGCGCCATGCACTCTTGCAGGGTCAACACCCAACCCTCTTGTTCAAACATGTCTCGCAATGCGCCGCAGGTGATGGCTTCGCTGTCCACCAGCACGCCATCGCAATCAAATAAAACAGCTTCAAAGGTCATGCTTGGATTATCAAGGCTTCACAAAGCGTCGCCATCGACGTAAAACCAACGCGACGCTTCTTTCACAAAACGACTGCGTTCATGCAAACGCACGGCGCGCCCGGCAATGCGGTAACGCGCCACAAACTCCACTTCGGCAGTGGTATCGCTGGTCAAGCGGTGCGCACGCACCTCCAAGCCCAGCCATTGCGTATGCGGCTCGAAATCCAGTTGCGACGGACGTGTGCTTGGATGCCACGTGGCCAACAAATAAGCCGCGTTTTCACGCACAAACGCGCTGTAGCGCGAGCGCATGAGGCTGTGCGCATCGGGCGCGGGCTGCGTTGGCTGCTGCTCTATCCAGGCGCCGCAACACTGCGCATACCTCAACGGCTGTTGCTTGGCGTTGGTCCGCCCGCAAGGACAGAGCGCCTCAGCGCGTTTGTGACTCAAGCCAGCGCTCGCTGAATGATGATTTTTTGGACATCGCTCGTGCCTTCATAAATTTGGCACACGCGCACATCGCGATAAATGCGCTCGACGGGAAAGTCATTCACCACGCCGTAGCCGCCCAGTGTTTGTATGGCCGCACTGCACACACGCTCGGCGGTTTCGCTGGCAAACAGCTTGGCCATGGCCGCTTCTTTGAGGCAGGGCTTGCCCGCGTCGCGCAAGCTCGCGGCGTGCCACATGAGTTGACGTGCGGCTTCGAGTTGCGTGGCGCATTCGGCCAAGCGAAATCCGACCGCTTGGTGGTTGAAGATGGCGGTGCCAAAGCTCTCACGGTCTTTGCTGTATTGCAAGGCCACTTCAAACGCACTGCGTGCCATGCCAATGCTTTGCGCTGCAATCCCAATGCGCCCGCCCTCCAACGCCGACAAGGCAATTTTGTAACCTTCACCCTCTGCACCGATCAGGTTTTCGGCAGGGATGCGGCAGTTTTCAAAATTGATTTGCGCGGTGTCACTGCTGTGCTGGCCGAGCTTGTCTTCCAGCCGCGCCACTTGGTAGCCTTGGGCATGGGTGGGCACCAGAAATGCGCTCATGCCCTTCTTGCCCGCACCTTTGTCGGTCACGGCAATGACGATGGCCACATGCCCATTTTTGCCACTGGTGATGAACTGTTTGACGCCGTTGATCACATAGTGATCGCCATGCCGTGTGGCGGTGGTGCGCAGCGCGGAGGCGTCCGAACCCACATGGGGCTCGGTCAGGCAGAAGGCGCCCAGCATCTCGCCCTGCGCCAGTGGGGTGAGCCATTGCCGCTTTTGCTGGTCGTTGCCATAGCGCATCAGGATGGCGTTGACCGGGCAGTTGGTCACGCTGATGA
>CAIYFE010000124.1 GCA_903925445.1 uncultured Burkholderiales bacterium
TTGCCGACAAGGTCAAGCGCGAAACTTACTGGGTCAATCAAACAGCATTTTGGATGCCAGACCCGCAAAAACAAGAGCACATCAAACGGGTGGGGCGGGTGCAAGATGTGGCCGATGACAGCTCTGAAATGCCGCACATCTTGATCAATCAAGCGCGCTTGCATGAGTTGTTTTTGGAGGTGATGAAAAATTCACCCTCCCGCCTAGAACCTGATTACAGCTGGGAAATAGTGAGCCTGACCATTGATGAGCACACCGAAGATCATCCGGTGACCGTCACGCTCAAAGATGCCAGCGGGGTCAACTGGGGCGCGACGCGCACGGTGCGCGCCAATTATGTAGTGGGTTGTGATGGTGCGCATAGCGCCGTGCGCAAGGCGATTGGCGGTGAACTGCATGGAGACGCCGCGCATCAAGCCTGGGGCGTGATGGATATTTTGGCGAACACCGATTTTCCGGACGTGCGCCAAAAATGCCTGATCTCCTCTGCCAACGAAGGCAATGTGCTGATCTTGCCGCGCGAGGGAGGCTATGTGTTTCGCATGTATGTGGAGCTCGATAAATTGCGTCCCGACGAAAAAGCGGCGCATCGCAAGTTCACGCAAGACGACATGATTGCAGCGGCCAATCGCATCATTCATCCCTATTCCATTGACGTGAAAGAGGTTGTCTGGTGGTCGATTTATGACATCGGACACAGCCTCACCGATAAGTTTGATGATGTGGGTGAGAGCGCTCACCGCAATCCACGCGTGTTCACTGCGGGTGATGCGTGTCATACCCATTCACCCAAAGCGGGGCAGGGCATGAATGTGTCGATGCAAGACACCTTTAACCTGGGATGGAAGTTGGTGCATGTATTGCAAGGTCGCGCCGATGCGCGTTTGTTGCGCAGCTATTCCAAAGAGCGTTTGACGGAAGCCAAACGCTTGGTGGACACTGATCACGCGTGGTCGCGCATCATGTCTGCGCCCACCACGCAAGCCGAGCGTGACGGCACTGAAGAGCCGCGCATCATTCGTCAGTTCAAAGCGAATTTGGAGTTCACGGGGGGTACGGCGGTGAAGTACGACACATCGTATTTGTTCGCGGCTTCGCCACATCAGTCACTCGCCAAGGGCTTAGAGATTGGCCGACGTTTTCATTCGGCGCCGGTGGTTCGAGTCTCAGACGCCAAACAAATGCAACTGGGGCATGTAGCGCAAGCCGATGCGCGTTGGCGCATTTACGCATTTGCGCGCAAGGCAGATGGGTCAAACGCGGGTTCGACCATTCACCAATTGGCCGATTGGTTGGAAAAAAATCCCCATTCACCGGTGGTCAAACACACGCGCCAAGGGGAAGACATTGATGCGGTGATTGACGTTCGTGCGGTGTTCCAACAAACCTTTGATCAACTCGCCTACGAACACATGCCCTCGCTGCTCAAACCCAAGACAGGCAAATTGGGTTTGCAAGATCACGAAAAAGTATTCTGCGTCGATCACAAAGGACTGGGCGACATCTTTGACATGCGTGGCATTGATCGCGACCAAGGCTGCATGGTGGTGGTGCGTCCCGATCAGTATGTGGCGCATGTGTTGCCGTTGGATGGCTTTGAAGCATTGACCGCCTACTTTGCAGGCGTTTTGAATTGATCGGGTTTGTGCTTAAGCGACAGCTCAACAAACTGGTTCAAGCCGTCACGGGCTGGGCTCGGCATGTCAAGCGCGATGGCTTGACCTTGTGGTTTGCTGTCAAGCACTCGCGCACGCCTTGGTATGCCAAAGCCCTGGGTGTTTTGGTGGTCGCTTATGCATGGAGTCCGATCGATTTGATCCCGGACTTCATTCCCGTTCTGGGTTATTTGGACGATTTGATTTTGCTGCCGTTGCTGATCAAACTTGCCGTGTGCTTGCTACCCGCCGATGTGTTGCAAGCAAGCCGCGCGCAGGCCGATCAATGGATGGCTAGCAAGGGACAAAAACCCAGCAGTCCAATAGGAATATGGTTGGTTTTGGTAGTTTGGCTTGGGTTGACGGCGTTGGCGTATGCCATGTTTTTTTGAGTAAACTCAAATTCAGCATATATGAATGGAATACCAATGATTCATTTAAAAAATTGGGTTGGCGCATGCGCAATTTTGTTGGCCGTGAGCAGCCATGCCGCCAGCCCGTATCCATCCATTGCGTTGCATGAGATTCCAGAATCATTGCAAGAGCAATATATGAAACTCAAACCCGAAATGACGCAATACAGCCATTGCGCAACTGCTTTTGACAGCCATTCAGATGGCGAAAAGATGGCTTTTCGTTGCTCGATTTATATCAAAATGTCTGCAGAAGGTGAGCGACGCGCCATGCGTTATTGCGAGGATCGCCGGACAGAGCAAAAAATCAATGCGCCTTGCAAATTGATTGTGGAGCCCTGATTGTTTCAAGTCCAAACGGCATCAAAAATCAATTTGAGTGATATGCCAAATAAGCCGATTTGAACGCACAAGAAAAATAATTGATCGTTAATGCGTTGGGTCAAGTAGGCGCCCAACATTGTTCCCACCCAAGCAAATGGCAGCAAAATTGCCGCTTGAATTAAATTATCTTGGTGATAGGGCTGCAGGTTTTGATAAGGAATAATTTTTGCGGCATTGATGACGGCAAATAAAAGCGTCGAAGTACCAGCAAATACAAGCTTGGGCAATCGCTGAGGCAGCATATAGACTTGAAATGGGGGCGCACCGGAGTGAGAAATAAAACTGGTGAATCCTGTCAAAGTGCCCCAAAAAATGCCTTTGAGTTTATTCACGGTTTGCGGCTTTTGCGGCAATTGACGCAACCACGTGTTCAGGCAAAAGCCAACGCCAACAGAGCCAATCAGGAAAGCAATGACCTGATCTGAAACCACAGCGGTGGTCAGCCAGCCAATGAATACACCCAAGATACCGGCAGGAATCAATATTTTTAAATTAGGGGCGCTGAACTGTTTGCGATAAAGCCAAACGCCCACCACATCGGACATCACAAACACAGGCAGCAGCAAAGCGGCCGCTTGCATTGGCGGCATGCACAAAGAAAGCAGGGGAACAGCCATCATGCCAACGGAGGGCAAGCCACCTTTGGATAAACCCACTAAAAATGCAGCAAGCCCCGAGAGGAGCAATATATTCAACGCCATAGGCCTTGTATTTTAGGCAGGCGCTGGTTCATCGAGATCGATCAGGGTTTATTGCGACAAAAACAAGAGCTCACATTTTGTTTTGGCCGTTTTGGCGTCTTTTGCTTTGGCTTCTTTGTCAACGCATTGATCAATGGACGGGCGGCGTGCTTTGCAAACCTGTTCATCTTTGAGTTGCTTGGCGCCGGACATGCATTTTTTGAAAATTTCTTCAGCAATGACTTTGGGATCAACCGGTTTGGCAGGCGCTGGCGCTTCGGAATGCGCATAAGCCGTGGATAAAACCAAGGTCAAAGTTGCGCCCAAAAATATATTTTTGATCCACGTGCTGCGATTCATTGTTGTTTTCCCTTGATTTAAATCGGGGGATTTTTCTGATCGCGAGAAATGCTGTCAATCGGTCACTTTGGTGTTAACTTTAAACTTGTAATTTTTAAAAACAAACCGATTATTTTGTTTTTGTAAATTGATTGATCTGGTTGACAAAATTACAAGGGTTTTTCTGATCAAAAATCAAATCGTGCTTCGGTATATTCGGGGTTCAACTTTTGGAGAATGCTGTGCAACAAAA
>CAIYFE010000125.1 GCA_903925445.1 uncultured Burkholderiales bacterium
AAAGACGCCACCCAAGCCCAAAAAAAACGGTTCAAGCCAAAGAACCAAAACACCAAAAAGTGAAACACTGCGGCCACGCTGCAAAAACCAATGGCCAGCAGTGGATGCAGCAAAGCCAACGGAAAACAGGCTTCCCACACCATGAACGCCCAAGACCCAAGACAAGCCACCCACGGTTTTCTCAACACGTGATTGGGCGACAAAGGCCCATGAATGGCTGCGTTCAAAAACACCGTCATGGCAGCGCCACTGCGCCATTCAGGCCGCAAAGTTTTGACCCAACCTGACATGAAATAAGACGTCACCGACTGAATCGTGATGTACCAAAGCCCGGCCTTCCAGGCCTGCATTGGCTCCAACCAACACATGCCGACTTGGGCAATCAACAGCCCCGTCAACACGACCAAGGTCATGAAATCGCTGCCGCCATTGAATGCCCCACGCCAGCGAATCAAAATCAACACGTTGCCGACAAACAAAAACAACACCAAAGGCAAACTGGCGCCCCACACAGCCAACACACACACGGCCAGCATGCGCAAAAGCAAATGCACGGCATGGACTGGCGGCAAAAAAAGCACATCCAAACCACGGCGAATCCACGGCTCGGGCACATCGCGCCGTTGTATCGACCAAGCCCACAAGCCGCGCTCAGAAGTGGCTTGGCCCATGCGCAAATACTCCAGCGTTTGCAGCCCCAAGCTCCAGGCAAACAACACCTCCAAGCTTCGGATCGCAAGGATCAAATACGCTTCGCTCAGCATGGCACCACCGGCGAAGTCATCATGGTGTGCGAATCGGTCATGTCTGTGCGAGAAAACAGCTCCATGCGCAACTCGAATTGGCACTGCGTGATGTCGCCCTGCTGCTCGCGCAACACCTGTTGCACCAAGCGCAGCACCAGTTGATAAGTCACCAACTCGCGCGCATCGGCACCTTCGGGCAAATCGTACAAATCAGCCCAAAAGTGATCGACCAAATTTTGTTGTGCCAACCCCAAGTTGGTGTGTGGGTTATGAAACAGATCCAACCATCGCCGCTGTCGACGGGGGTAAATCCATTGCCATTCTGACCAAATCGGCTCGCCAGCTGCATTTTTGATTTGGGCTCTGGCATACAAATGCGGCACATGCCCCACGGCGTGAAAGAATTTCCAATTCGGAAAAAAAGCCCGCATCAAAAACAACCACGGGCTTTTAATAATCGGAGTTTTAAATATCAAGGTGCCCAATAACACCAAGAAATAAGCAATGAACAAAACCTCTGTCATAACCCATGATTTTGCATCAGCATCGATGCATTCAAACGCCCCAGCCTGAGTATGATGGTTTGTCTGTGACCCACCCGCCCATTTTCATGAAAAAAATATTCACGGCTCAGCAACTTGGCTGTTTGTTCTTATTCGCTTATTCATGTCTTGCGAATGCCGAGAATTACAGTTTTGTCCTCAAATGCGGGATACAAATCAAATCACCCACTGATTTTTCTTTTTACTTTGTGGGCAATACAAACGGTGGCGAAGTGATATTTGTTCACGACAGGTATTACAAAGGGGGTGAAAACATCCCATTGAAATTGGATGTCGAAAATAACACCCACCTTGAATATTCAGCACACGATTTCAAAGTGGGTTTCTCTCCCGTGGGTGATTCGTTTTATGCTTTAGAAAAAAACACCCTGACCTTGACTGAAAAATGGAAAGGCAAACAAGAACATCTGGCATAAATTGCATTTCAATTTTCAAATATCCTTCACCGGAGCAATTGTCGC
>CAIYFE010000126.1 GCA_903925445.1 uncultured Burkholderiales bacterium
AGGAGCCGACACCTACATCACATCCGATGTGGGCCAACACCAAATGTGGGCGGCGCAGTATTACGGCTTTGACGAACCTCGTCGCTGGATCAACTCCGGCGGATTGGGCACCATGGGCGTGGGCATTCCTTACGCCATGGGCATCAAACTGGCCAAGCCAGACAGCGAGGTGTTTTGCGTCACGGGTGAGGGCTCGGTACAAATGTGTATCCAAGAGCTGTCCACCTGCTTGCAATACAACACGCCCATCAAAATCATGGCCTTGAACAACCGTTACTTGGGCATGGTGCGTCAGTGGCAGGAAATTGAATATTCAGGCCGCTACAGCCACAGCTACATGGACGCTTTGCCCGACTTTGTGAAGTTGGCTGAGTCGTATGGACACGTGGGCATGTTGATTGAACGCCACGAAGACGTCGAGCCTGCCTTGCGCGAAGCCCGCAAGCTCAAAGATCGCACGGTGTTCATGGACTTCCGTACCGACCCCACCGAAAACGTGTTCCCCATGGTGCAAGCCGGCAAGGGCATCACCGAAATGCTGCTCGGCAGCGAAGACTTGTGATTGGGAGGGACGCATCATGAAACACATCATTTCCCTCATGCTCGAAAACGAACCCGGTGCGCTTTCGCGCGTGGTCGGTTTGTTCTCTGCCCGTGGTTACAACATCGAATCGTTGACGGTGGCGCCCACCGAAGACGCCAGCCTCTCGCGCATGACCATTCAAACGCATGGCTCAGACGACGTGATTGAACAAATCACCAAGCACTTGAACCGTTTGATTGAAGTGGTCAAAGTCGTTGACTTGACCGAAGGTGCCTACACCGAACGCGAGTTGATGATGGTCAAAGTGCGCGCCGTTGGCAAAGAGCGCGAAGAAATGAAGCGCATGGCCGACATCTTCCGGGGTCGCATCATCGACGTAACCGAGAAGAGCTACACCATTGAGTTGACGGGCGACCAATCCAAGAACGACGCGTTCTTGGAGGCGATTGACCGCAGCGCAATTCTTGAGACAGTCCGCACGGGTGCCTGTGGCATCGGTCGCGGCGAGCGCATTTTGCGCGTTTGATTTTTAACCCACTGACTAGATTTTTTCAGGAGAGACCATGAAGGTTTATTACGACAAAGACTGTGATCTGAGCCTCATCAAAGGCAAAACTGTGGCCATCATCGGTTACGGTTCACAAGGTCATGCACACGCCCAGAACTTGAACGACAGCGGCGTCAAAGTGGTGGTGGGTTTGCGCAAAGGCGGCGCATCGTGGGACAAAGTCGGCAAAGCCGGTTTGACCGTGATGGAAGTCAACGATGCGGTCAAAGCCGCCGACGTGGTCATGATCTTGTTGCCCGACGAGCAAATCGGCGAGGTCTACACCAACAACGTGGCACCCCACATCAAGCAAGGCGCTTCTTTGGCCTTTGCCCACGGCTTTAACGTGCATTACAACCAAGTCGTGCCCCGCGCCGATTTGGACGTGTGGATGGTGGCGCCCAAAGCCCCTGGTCACACCGTGCGCAACACCTACACCCAAGGCGGCGGCGTGCCCCACTTGGTGGCCGTGCATCAAGACAAAAGCGGCAAAGCCCGTGACTTGGCCTTGAGCTACGCGATGGCCAACGGTGGCGGCAAAGCCGGCATCATTGAAACCAACTTCAAAGAAGAAACCGAAACCGACTTGTTCGGCGAACAAGCCGTGTTGTGCGGTGGCGCTGTTGAATTGGTCAAAATGGGTTTTGAAACTTTGGTGGAAGCCGGTTACGCCCCTGAAATGGCGTACTTTGAGTGCTTGCATGAGCTCAAACTCATCGTTGACTTGATCTATGAAGGCGGTATCGCCAACATGAACTACTCGATCTCCAACAACGCCGAATTCGGCGAATACGTGACCGGTCCTGAAGTCATCAACGATCAAAGCCGTGCCGCGATGCGCAACGCCTTGAAACGCATTCAAAACGGCGATTACGCCAAGATGTTCATTCAAGAAGGTCGCCTCAACTATCCAAGCATGACTGCACGTCGTCGCAACACCGCCGATCACCAGATCGAAGTGGTGGGCAACAAACTGCGCGCCATGATGCCTTGGATCGCCAAAAACAAATTGGTCGATCAAACCCGCAACTGAGCAAGCTCACCTTGCCAGCAAAGGCCACTTCGGTGGCCTTTGTCATTTCCGAACAGCGTGTCAAGCCCGACTACACTTGAGGCTTGGTTTTTGGAGTTACTGCATGTCAGACATTCATGACGGTGCTGAGGATCACACGCCTCACAAACCGCGCAAGGGCATTTATGTCTTGCCCAATTTATTCACCTTGGCTGCTTTGTTCGGCGGGTTTTACGCCATCGTCATGGCCATGAACCAACGGTTTGAAATGGCCGCCATTGGCATTTTTTGCGCAATGGTGCTGGACAGTTTGGATGGTCGCGTGGCACGCATGACCAACACGCAAAGCGCGTTTGGTGAGCAAATGGATTCTCTGGCCGACATGGTGTCTTTTGGCGCCGCACCTGCGTTGATCGCTTACGAATGGGCGTTGCGCGGTATTGGTCGTTGGGGTTGGGTGGCGGCATTTGTGTATTGCGCTTGCGCGGCCTTGCGTTTGGCGCGTTTTAACGTCAACACCGCGGTGGTGGACAAGCGATTTTTTCAAGGCTTGCCTTCTCCGGCGGCAGCGGCTTTGGTTGTGGGATTCATTTGGTTGGTCAATGACATGGGCTACGCCGGTGCCGATGTGGTGTGGTTCATGTTTGCTTTGTGTTTGTATGCTGGCCTGACCATGGTGACCAACCTGCCTTTTTACAGCTTCAAGGA
>CAIYFE010000127.1 GCA_903925445.1 uncultured Burkholderiales bacterium
GCACTTGGGGGGCGGTCTCAGGTTTGCGCAAACCGTGGGAGCGTTTTTCAAGCAAAGGCTCTAGCGAGATGCCATCTATCAGATCGACCGGGTCAAGCACATTGCCTTCGGACTTGCTCATTTTCTTGCCCTGCGCATCGCGCACCAGCCCGTGGATGTAGACATGTTTGAAGGGCACGCGACCGGTGAAGTGCGTGGTCATCATGATCATGCGGGCGACCCAAAAGAAGATGATGTCGTAGCCGGTGACCAAGACGCTGCTGGGCAGGTAGAGGTCGTAGTCGGTGGTGGAGGCGGCTTGTGGCGCTGAGGCAAAAGCGCTGGATGGGTTCCAACCCAGCGTTGAGAAAGGCACCAATGCCGAGGAGTACCACGTATCCAGCACATCTTCGTCGCGCTTGAGTGTTTTGCCGGGCGCTTGGGCTTGCGCCTCGGCTTCATTGCGTGCCACGTAGACCTTGCCATCTTCGTCGTACCACGCTGGAATTTGATGCCCCCACCACAACTGGCGGCTGATGCACCAGTCTTGGATGTTGTTCATCCATTGGTTGTAGGTGTTGACCCAGTTCTCAGGCACAAAACGAACCGCGCCCGATTGCACCGCATCGATGGCTTTTTGGGCAATGCTTTTGCCGCTGGCGTCGCCTTGGCCGACTTGGTTCATGGCGACAAACCATTGATCGGTCAACATGGGCTCGACCACCTGGCCGGTGCGCGCGCACCGCGGCACCATCAGTTTGTGTTTTTTGACCTCGATCAGCAAGCCGGCGGCTTCTAAGTCAGCGACGATTTTTTTGCGCGCCACAAAGCGATCCAAGCCTTGATAAGCCGCGGGTGCTTGATCGTTGATCTTGGCGTCCAGGGTGAGCACGCCGATGAGCGGCAATTGGTGGCGTTGGCCGACTTGGTAGTCGTTGTGGTCGTGGGCGGGCGTGACTTTGACGACGCCCGTGCCGAATTCTTTGTCCACATAATCGTCAGCGATCACGGGGATGGTGCGACCGCACAAAGGCAGCTGGACTTGTTGGCCAATGAGGTGCTGGTAACGCGCGTCTTCGGGATGCACCATGACCGCCACGTCGCCCAGCAGGGTTTCGGGGCGGGTGGTGGCGACAGTCAATGCCCCGCTGCCATCGGCCAAGTCATAGCGGATGTGCCACATCGAGCCGTCTTCTTCTTCGCTCTCGACCTCTAAGTCGGACACCGCGCTTTGCAGCACCGGGTCCCAGTTGACCAAGCGCTTGCCTCGGTAAATCAAACCTTGTTGGTACAGCTGAACAAAGGTTTCGGTCACGGTTTGCGACAGCTTGTCGTCCATCGTGAAGTATTCGCGGCTCCACTCGACACTGTCGCCCATGTGTCGCATTTGCTGGGTGATGGTGTTGCCGCTTTGCTCTTTCCACTCCCAGACTTTGGCCACAAAGTTTTTACGTGCTTGGGCGGGCGTGGGGCCCATGTCGTGGCGGCTGATGCCTTGTGCCTGAAGCTGACGTTCCACCACGATTTGCGTGGCAATGCCCGCGTGGTCGGTGCCGGGAACCCAAGCCGTGTTGTGCCCCAGCATGCGGTGGTAGCGCGTCAAGCTGTCCATGATGGTCTGGTTGAACGCATGCCCCATGTGCAGCGTGCCCGTCACATTGGGCGGTGGCAACTGAATGGCAAACGAGGGTTGACCGGCCTTGGGCTGACCCGTCCCGCGAAAGCCTGCGTGTCCGTATTGACGCGCTTCCCATTCATGACGCCAATGCGCCTCTAACGAAGCAGGCTCAAAGGATTTGGACAGGCTGCTCAGGCTGGGTTGTTCGGGCGTGGAGGCGGTTTGGGTGGTCATGGACTGTAAAAAACGAAAACGGCGCGCAGTCGCGGCCGTTGGATGCTGGATTTGCAGGATGCGGAATTTTAGCGGGGTTGGGTTGATCGCTTTTTGTAATTTTGACTAGCAAAGATGATTCGAACTTCATCTAAATTAGACCTTAAGTGTATTTAATGCCAATGGTGCGAAATGAAAAAATTGATGTGTGTTTTGGCCTGTTGTGTCGCCACGATTTCTACGGTTGCTGCTGAAAAAACCTTGGTCTTTTGCGCCGAAGGCGCGCCTGAATTCATGACCCCAGCTTTCAACTCCACAGGCTCGTCTTTTGACGTCATGGGTCATATCTACAACAGATTGGTGAGTCTTGATCTGTCTACTTTGCAAATCAACCCATCATTGGCAGAAAGCTGGGATGTGTCCCCCGATGGTTTGATTTACACATTCCGCTTGCGACAAGGGGTGGCGTGGCAATCCAACGCGCATTTCAAGCCGACGCGCAGTTTCAACGCGGACGATGTGTTGTTCACTTTCAACCGTCAGTGGAAGCCGCATCATTTCTATCACGAGCAAGGT
This sequence comes from uncultured Burkholderiales bacterium, assembly GCA_903925445.1. Classification (GTDB taxonomy): domain Bacteria; phylum Pseudomonadota; class Gammaproteobacteria; order Burkholderiales; family Burkholderiaceae_C; genus Limnohabitans. The sequence goes on from CAIYFE010000127.1 coordinate 2,387, forward strand.
TACGGCCAGTACCCTTACTTTGACAGCTTGGGGCTGACGCAAATCATTCATGACATCGTCAAGGTAGACAACTACACGGTCAAGTTCGTGTTGAACAAGCCCTTGGCGCCTTTTTTGTCAAATTTGGCCATGAACTGGGCGGGCATTCAGTCCGAAGAATATGCACAAGCGATGTTCAAGGCAGGCAGCCCCGAACTTTTTGACAACGCGCCCGTGGGGACGGGGCCTTTTGAGCTGGTAAGTTACGAGAAAAACAAGCAAGTCAATTTCTCAGCGTTTGATCGTTACTGGGAAGGGCGATCCAAGTTGGACAAATTGGTGTTTGACATCACGCCCGATGGCAACGAGCGCTGGGCGAAAACCAGATCGGGTGCTTGCCACGTGATGACCAATCCCAATCCGTCGGATTTGACGGCAATGCGCTACATGCCTTCGGTCAAAGTCCTGGATCAAACGGGACTCAACGTGGGGTACATGGCATTCAATTTGCGCAAAAAACCGCTGGACGATGTGCGCGTTCGCCAGGCGATTTCGATGGCCATTGACAAAATCAGTTTGCTGCGGATGGCGTATCGAGGCACGGCGCTGCCAGCGGTCAATCCATTTCCGCCGGCCCTGTGGTCTTACAACAATGAAGTGCAGGACTTGGCCTACGACCCAGCCGCAGCACGCGCGTTGCTCAAGCAAGCGGGTTACGAGCAAGGCCTGTCGCTTGTGTTGTTGGCCATGCCTGTGCAACGCCCTTACATGCTCAACCCTTTGGAGGTCGCACGCATCATCAAAGCGGAGTTGGAAGACATCAATGTGCGGGTAGAGGTTCAAACCCCCAACTGGAGCGACTACGTCGAGCAAGCCCGCAAAGGCAATCACGATTTGATGTTGTACGGCTGGACCGCTGACATCGCCGATCCCGATAACTTTTTGTACACCTTGCTGTCTTGTGAATCGGTGGGCCTGAACAACATGGCCAATTTTTGCGACAAAACCTTTGAAGATTTGATCCAAAAAGCGCGGGTCACCCACGACAAACAGCAACGCGTGCGTTTGTATGCGCAAGCGCAGCTGCGACTCAAAACGCAGCAACCTTGGTTCACCATCGCCCATGTGGTGCAGTACAAAGTGGTGCGCCGAGGTGTCAAGGGCGTGGTGATCAGCCCGGTGGGGCGCAATTATTTTTATGGCGCTGAATTGACAGATTGATCACAGGGGTAAGTCCAGCCCCAGCGGGTTATTGAATATTCTTTTGCTATAGTTTTCCTTAATTAGGAAGAATCGTATGGCAGCACTGAAAGGTTCGCGCACGGAGCAATGTCTGAAAGACGCCTTTGCAGGTGAGTCACAGGCCAACCGTCGCTATCTGTATTTCGCGCACAAAGCCGATGTCGAAGGCCGCAGCGATGTTGCCTCTTTGTTTCGCGCCACGGCGACCGGAGAAACCGGCCACGCGCACGGTCATTTGGAATTTTTAGAAGCCGCCGGCGATCCCGCCACGGGATTGCCCATTGGGTCGACTCGACAAAACTTGCTCGCAGCCGCGGCCAGTGAAACGCACGAGTACAGCGACATGTA
>CAIYFE010000128.1 GCA_903925445.1 uncultured Burkholderiales bacterium
AGCACACAGCCCAAAAATTGCGTGAAATCGGCATCCAAGCGGACGCCTTGCTGTGCCGTGCTGATCGTCCCATTCCAGACGATGAACGCGCCAAGATCAGCCTGTTCTCCAACGTGGCTGAATCTGGCGTCATCTCGATGTGGGACGTTGACACCATCTACAAAGTTCCGCGCATGTTGCACGAGCAGGGTTTGGACAAACTGATTTGCGACAAGTTGCGCATCAGCGCCCAACCTGCCAACCTCAAACGCTGGGACGATTTGGTGCACGAAGTGCAAAACCCGCAACGCGAAATCACGATTGCGATGGTGGGCAAATATGTGGACTTGTCCGACAGCTACAAGTCGCTCAACGAAGCCTTGCGTCACGCGGGCATGAAAAATCACGCACGCGTGAACATCGAATACCTCGACTCCGAAAACCTCAACCCCGACAACGTGTCTCAACTGGCCAAGTACAACGCCATTTTGGTGCCCGGCGGTTTTGGCAAACGCGGCATCGAAGGCAAGATTGCGGCCGCCAAATACGCCCGCGAACACAAAGTGCCCTACTTGGGCATTTGCTTGGGCATGCAAGTCGCCACCATCGAATACGCACGCAACATGGCGGGTTTGAAAGACGCCAACAGCACCGAATTTGAACCCAACGCCACCTTCCCCGTCATCGCCTTGATTGACGAATGGAAAGACGCCCAAGGCAACATTCAAAAACGCGACGAACACTCAGACCTTGGCGGCACCATGCGCTTGGGCGCACAAAGTTCGGACGTGGCGCCTGGCACCTTGGCGCATCAAATCTACGGCGATGTGGTGACCGAACGCCATCGCCACCGCTACGAAGCCAACGTCAACTACTTGGATGCCTTGCGCCAAGCGGGCTTGGTCATTTCAGCCCTGACACAACGCGAGCACTTGACCGAAATCGTGGAGCTGCCGCAATCGGTTCATCCTTGGTACATGGGCGTGCAATTCCATCCCGAATTCAAATCGACGCCTTGGGATGGCCATCCCTTGTTCAACGCCTACGTCAAGGCGGCCTTGGATCACACAGCATGAGCATGAAACTGTGCGGCTTTGACGTCGGACTGAACCAGCCCTTCTTTTTGATCGCAGGCACTTGCTCGATCGAAGGTTTGGCCATGTCCATCGACGTGGCAGGCCAGCTCAAGGAAATGTGCTCGGCGTTGAACATTCACTTGATTTACAAAGGCTCGTTTGACAAAGCCAACCGCTCCTCGGGCAACACCAAGCGCGGATTGGGCATGGACGCCGGTCTGAAAATTCTTGACGAAGTGCGCCACCAACTCCAGTTGCCCGTGCTTACCGATGTGCATGAAATCTCGCAGGTGCAAACCGTGGCCAGCGTGGTCGATGTGTTGCAAACACCTGCATTTTTGTGCCGTCAAACCGATTTCATCCGCGCCGTGGCGCAGTCGGGCAAGCCGGTGAACATCAAAAAGGGACAGTTTTTGGCGCCTTGGGACATGAAAAATGTCATCGACAAAGCGCGTGATGCAGCTCGTGAAGTGGGTTTGGAAGAAAACAATTTCCTTGCCTGCGAGCGCGGCGTGAGCTTTGGCTACAACAACCTCGTGGCCGACATGACGAGCTTGGCTGAAATGCGCAACTCGGGTGCTCCTGTGGTGTTTGATGTGACCCACTCGGTTCAAAAACCCGGCGGTCAAGGCACCAGCAGTGGCGGCGCTCGCGACATGGTGCCGGTGTTGGCTCGTGCGGGGGTCGCTGTAGGCGTGGCGGGTCTGTTCATGGAAACCCACCCTTCTCCCAACGACGCTTGGTCAGACGGCTCCAATGCGGTGCCGCTGCACCACATGAAAGCCCTGCTGGAGACTTTGCTCGACTTGGATAGAGCCACCAAAAAACATCCATTCCTTGAAAACAATTTCGGTGTGTGAGCACCTAGGCTTTTAACTTTGAAACTGGAAGATAAAAATGAGTGCAATTGTTGACATCGTAGGCCGCGAGATTTTGGACAGCCGTGGCAATCCCACCGTCGAATGCGACGTTTTATTAGAGTCCGGCATCATGGGTCGTGCCGCCGTTCCATCCGGTGCGTCAACCGGCAGCCGCGAAGCCATTGAGCTGCGCGACGGCGACAAAAAACGTTATTTGGGCAAAGGCGTGTTGAAAGCGGTAGAACACATCAACACCGAAATTTCTGAAGCCGTGCTCGGCTTGGATGCGTCTGAACAAGCCTTTTTGGACCGCACCCTCATCGACCTTGACGGCACCGACAACAAAAGCCGTTTGGGTGCCAACGCGATGCTGGCCGTTTCCATGGCCGTGGCGCGTGCTGCCGCTGAAGAATCTGGTTTGCCTTTGTACCGTTACTTTGGCGGCATGAATGGCAACCAATTGCCCGTGCCGATGATGAACGTGATCAACGGTGGCGCGCATGCCAACAACAACCTTGATTTGCAAGAGTTCATGATCATTCCCGTGGGCGCACCTTCATTTCGTGAAGCCGTGCGTTACGGCGCTGAAGTGTTTCACGCGCTCAAAAAAATCATCCACGACAAAGGCATGAGCATTGCCGTGGGCGACGAAGGTGGCTTTGCACCCAACGTCACCAACCACGAAGCGGCCATCCAAATGATTTTGGACGCCATCGCCGCAGCGGGCTACACCGCCGGTGAACAAATTGCCATTGGCCTAGACTGTGCGGCCAGCGAGTTCTACAAAGACGGCAAATACCATTTGGAAGGCGAAGGCCTGCAACTCAGCGCCGAACAATGGACCGACATGCTCGCCACATGGTGCGACAAATACCCCATCATCAGCATTGAAGACGGCATGGCCGAAGGCGACTGGGAGGGTTGGAAAGTTTTGACCGATCGTTTGGCGCAAAAAGTGCAAATCGTGGGTGACGATTTGTTTGTGACCAACACCAAAATCTTCAAAGAAGGCATCGACAAAGGCATTGCCAATTCGATCCTGATCAAGATCAACCAAATTGGCACCTTGACCGAAACTTTTGCCGCTATCGAGATGGCCA
>CAIYFE010000129.1 GCA_903925445.1 uncultured Burkholderiales bacterium
AACCCAAAGCATCCAAGTACAAAGAGAAAAACACATAAATGCACATGTGCGACAACACATGAAAAAACACGCTGCCTAAAAACCAACGCACACGGCGCTCTTGCAGCACCTCGCGCATTGGCGTGTGATCTTTTGACTCGTGCGCAGGCTCTCGGTGATTGGGCAACACCCAGACAAACACATTGACCCAGGCCAACGACACCACCGCCCACCAAGGAAAACTCTGCATGCCACGCGCTTCAAACCAAGACCCTGCAGCCAGCGCCGTCAACAAAAACCCCAAGGAACCCCACAACCGCACACGCGCATAGCGATTGGCATCAAAACTGCCCTCGGTGCTGACCCAATGCACCAAAATTGCTTCACTCAACGGCACCATGGCGCTGGTGTGAATGAACATGAACAGCAACACACCCGCCAGCATCCACAAACTGCCAGGCATCAACAAACCCGTCGAGCCAAGCAAAGCCGCAGCAGCGCAAAAACGCATCAAGCGAACACGCTCTCCGGTGTGGTCACTCAGCCAACCCCATCCATAAGGAGCCACCAAACGCGTGGCCGATTGAATCGCGGTCAACATGCCAATCGTGGCCACAGACAAGCCCTGGCTTTTGAGCCACAAAGGCAAGTAGGGATTGAAAAACCCCATGTGCGCCAAATAACACGCCGACAAAGCGGCAAACGCCAGCAGGGGTTTGCGTGACGAAGTCACCGCCGCATCAAGCCAAATGACTTGGTATGGGCGGCAAGCTCACAGGCACATCCGCGCATTGCGCTCGATGGCGCAACGCATGGTCCATGACCACCAAGGCCAGCAGCGACTCGGCGATGGGCGTCGCACGAATGCCAACACACGGATCATGGCGGCCTTTGGTGACGACCTCGGTGGGCTGACCGGTTTGATCAATCGACTCACGCGGACTCAAAATCGAGCTGGTCGGCTTGATGGCGATGCTCACCTCCAAGTCTTGCCCGGTGCTGATCCCACCCAACACGCCGCCCGCGTTGTTGGTGCGAAAACCCTGGGGCGTGAGAGAGTCGCCATGCGTGGTGCCGCGCTGCGCCACGCTGGCAAAACCAGCGCCGATCTCCACGCCTTTGACCGCATTCAAGCCCATCATGGCGTAGGCGATGTCGGCATCCAACTTGTCGTACAAAGGCTGCCCCAAGCCCACCGGCATGCCAGTGGCGACCACACGAATACGCGCGCCGCAGGAGTCGCCGGCTTTGCGCAGCATGTCCATGTAGTCTTCAAACGCTTGCACATCGGCGCAAGGCGCATAAAACGGGTTGTGCCCAACGTGGGCCCAATCTTCAAACGGAATGGTCAGCTCGCCCAACTGCGTCATGCAGCCTTTGAACTCGGTGCCGAATTTTTCTTTCAGCCATTTTTTGGCCACCGCGCCTGCGGCCACGGTGGGCGCCGTCAAGCGCGCCGATGACCGGCCACCGCCACGTGGATCACGCAGACCGTACTTTTGAAAGTACGCGTAATCGGCATGACCGGGGCGAAAACTTTGCAGGATGTTGTTGTAGTCTTTGCTGCGTTGGTCGGTGTTTTGAATCAGCAGGGCAATTGGCGTACCCGTGGTTTTGCCATCAAACACGCCCGACAAAATTTGCACCTGATCGGGCTCATTGCGCTGCGTGACGTGGCGACTGGTGCCTGGACGGCGACGGTCTAAATCGTGCTGAATGTCCGCCTCGCACAAATCCATGCCGGGTGGACAACCGTCAATCACGCAACCAATGGCTGGTCCGTGAGATTCCCCAAAATTGGTAACTGCGAAAAGTGTTCCGAATGTATTGCCGCTCATGGCGTGGGATTATCCCACCTTGGCTTGGCCTTCGGATTCGCTCGGCCAGTCGCGAATGTAGGCCTTGAGCATCTTGTTCTCAAAGTTTTGGCTATCGACCACGGCCTTGGCCACGTCGTAAAAGCTGATCACGCCTTGCAATTTCCGGTTGCCAATGACAGGCATGTAACGCGCATGGCTCTCCAGCATCATGCGGCGCACTTCGTCCAGCTCGGTGTCTGGCGAGCAGGTGAGCGGATGGTCGTCCATGGCGCTGCGCACCGTCGATTCGCCCAAAGATCCCCCGTTTTTGCTCAAGGCTTGAATGATTTCGCGAAACGTCAGCATGCCCACCAAATCACCGTGCTCCATCACCACCAGCGAGCCCAAATCTTTTTCGGCCATGTGTTGCACGGCCAAAGCCAGCGGCTGCATGGGGTCAACGGTGAACAAAGCGCTGACGCCTTTGACACGCAAGATATCGGTGACTTTCATGGGTTTTCTCCTGAGAAGTAACTGAGGAATATAGCCCACAATAGCTTGATTCAATCTGACAAAACATCCGAGGAAACCATGCCCGGCTACACCGATCCCAGTTTTGACACTTTGGCGCTGCACGCCGGGGCTGCCCCCGACCCGAGTACGGGCGCGCGTGCGGTGCCCATTCATCTGACCACTTCCTTTGTGTTTGAGTCCAGTGAACACGCGGCTTCTTTGTTCAATTTGGAGCGCGCAGGCCACGTCTACAGCCGCATCAGCAATCCGACCAACGCCGTGTTGGAGCAACGCGTGGCGGCGTTGGAAGGCGGCATTGGCGCCATCACCACCGCCAGCGGGCAAGCCGCGCTGCACTTGAGCATTGCGACGCTGATGGGCGCGGGCTCTCACATTGTGGCCAGCACGGCGCTTTATGGCGGCTCTCACAATTTGCTGCACTACACCCTGCGTCGTTTTGGCATTGAGACCACCTTTGTAGCGCCCAACGACATCGACGCTTGGCGTACAGCCATTCGCCCCAACACCAAGCTGTTTTTTGGTGAAACCGTGGGCAACCCAGGTTTGGACGTGTTGGACATCCCGACCCTGGCCCATCTGGCGCTCGAAACGCAAGTGCCTTTGCTGGTCGACGCC
>CAIYFE010000130.1 GCA_903925445.1 uncultured Burkholderiales bacterium
GAAATTTTGGCTTCGTCACGGTTGAATGCGATGCCCGATACGATGGCTTGTTCCATTTGTTCGTCTTCCTCAAAGGTGATCAAAGTGCCTGATTTGGCCTCTTCATGAATGTCAATGTCCCAGGGGGTAAAGCTTGAGAGCACGCGCAAAGGCACTTTGTATTTGCCTGCAAATTCGACCGAACGAATTTGCAACACTTTGCTGCCCAAAGAAGCCATTTCCAGCATTTCTTCAAAGCTGACCGTTTGCAAGCGACGTGCTTCGGGCACCACACGGGGGTCGGTGGTGTAGACGCCGTCCACATCGGTATAGATCAAGCATTCGCTGGCTTTCATGGCGGCGGCCACAGCCACAGCCGATGTATCAGAGCCGCCGCGACCCAAGGTGGTCACGTTGCCCTCGCCGTCCATGCCCTGAAACCCGGTGATGATGACCACGCGACCCGCATCCAAATCGGCGCGCACGCGCACATCATCGATCGATTCAATGCGTGCTTTGGTGTAGGCGTCGTTGGTGCGAATGGGCACTTGCCAGCCAGCGTAGCTGACCGAGGCTTGGCCTTCGGCTTGCAAAGCAATGGCCAACAAAGCCGAAGAGGCTTGTTCGCCGGTGGCGGCCAGCATGTCGAGTTCGCGGCTGTAGGCGCTGTCGGCTTTGGAGGGTGCCAATTCTTTGGCCAAGCCCAGCAAGCGGTTGGTTTCGCCACTCATGGCTGAGGGAACGACCACCATTTGGTGACCTGCACGCGCCCATTTGGCCACGCGCTTGGCAACGTTGCGAATGCGCTCGGTCGAGCCCATCGACGTGCCACCGTATTTGTGAACAATCAATGCCATATTGCAAGAAAAGTAATGAAGTTGTCAGACAAAAAGCTAGAGATTGTAACAACGCAAGACCGCGCCATCTCGGCGCACAAAGCCACGCCCCACCTTGATGTCGATCCGATGCCCACGTGTGGTGCAAGCTTGGACTTGCACCAGCAAGGCTTGCATCTGGGCTGCGCTGGCTTGCATGTGTGCTTGCGCCAGCCAATGTCGCAACACATTGGTTTGTCGCGCTGGGCTCAATTGCTGCAATTGTTGGATGTTGGGTGGCAACCCCACTTGCTGCGCATCTTGCTCGGCCAACTCTTGCAACAAGGTTTGTGCTTGAGCCGCGTGAGCCGCGCTGCGGGCAAAGGTTTGGCGAAATGAGGGGAAGGCTTTGTCCAGCACGGGCAGCACTTCGGCTCGGATGCGGTTGCGGGTGAATTGCGTGTCCTCATTGGTGGGGTCTTGCACCCATGTTTGCCCCACGCGCACCAGCGCATCGCGCAAGGCCTGCCCCGGCACTTGCAACCAAGGTCGGTGGTAGGTCACCCCCAAGCGTTCAAACTGCGCGGGCATGGCGGCCAAACCTGGCAACCCCGCACCGCGCGACAAAGCCAGCAACAAGGTTTCCACTTGGTCATCGGCGTGTTGCGCCAGTGCAATGTGTGTCAAACCGTGTGCGAGGGCGCACTCGCTCAAGGCTTGGTAACGCGCTTGTCGAGCGGCATCTTCAGGGCTTTGGCCGCTTTGGTGACGCGCATCCACGTTCACCACCCACAAAGGCAGTTGCAAGCTGTCGCACAAGCGCACGCAATGCGCCTCAAACTCAGCCGCAGCCGTTTACAAACCGTGGTTGATGTGAATGGCTCGCACTCGATCAGGCCAACGCGCAGCGCTGGCCAACAGCAAAGCAGTGGAATCGGCGCCGCCGCTCAGCGCGACGGCAAAAGAGCCAACAGAGGCGAGCCCGTCAAGGGCTGGAAAATCAGCGGGCGTCGGCTTTGGTGTCGTTGAAACGACCATAGCTTTGCAAACGCTCGTAGCGTTTGTCCAGCAACTCTTTGACCTTGAGGTCGGTGACTTGACGCCAAGCGTCGTTCAGGCCGCGCTTGAGTTGCGCCGCCATGTGTTTGGGATCGCGGTGCGCGCCGCCCACGGGTTCGTTGACAATTTTGTCAACCAAGCCCAAGGCTTTGAGTCGATGCGCGGTGATGCCCAAGGCTTCGGCCGCAGATTCGGCGCGATCTGAGGTTTTCCACAAAATCGATGCGCAGCCTTCGGGGCTGATGACCGAGTAGACCGAATATTGCAGCATCAGCACTTGGTCGGCCACGCTGATGGCCAACGCACCGCCCGAGCCCCCCTCGCCGATGATGGTGGTGATGATGGGCACTTCCAGTTGTGCCATTTCAAAAATATTGCGGCCAATGGCTTCGGATTGGCTGCGTTCTTCGGCATCGATGCCGGGGTAGGCGCCGGGTGTGTCCACAAAGGTGAACACGGGCAATTTGAATTTTTCGGCCGTTTTCATGAGGCGCAAAGCTTTGCGGTAGC
>CAIYFE010000131.1 GCA_903925445.1 uncultured Burkholderiales bacterium
AGCGGGTTTCCAATTCATGGGTGACTGGGCCAAAGGCGAGTTTGTTGCCGCTGGCAAAAAACCAGGCAAAGACTTCTTGTGCGCAGCCGCTCCTGGCACTGCCAATGCATACACCTTCAACGTGGACTCCTTCGCCATGTTCAAGCTCAAAGACGCTGGCGCTCAAAAAGCCCAAGCCGATTTGGCCGCTTCGATCATGAGCCCTGAATTCCAAGAAGTGTTCAACCTGAACAAAGGTTCGATCCCCGTTCGTTTGAACATGTCCATGGCCAAATTTGACGATTGCGCCAAGTTGTCCAGCAAGGACTTTGTGGACACCGCTAAAACTGGCGGCTTGGTGCCCTCTGTGGCGCACGGCATGGCGATTGCTCCCGCAACCGAAGGCGCAATCAAAGACGTGGTCAGCCAATTCTGGAATGACGACAAGATCAGCGTGGACGATGGCGTGAAGCGTTTGCTCGCCGCTGCCAAAACCAACTGATTGAAATAGCACCCAGTGCTGGGGGAAGGGCCTGTCCCTTCCCCGATTTTTTATATGAAATTGTTGTCATGAAATTTTTGCCTCAGCTGGAAAAGCACTTGCCCAAATTGGTCGTTGCACCGGGCTTGATGCTGGGCTTTGCGTTTGTCTACGGCTTCATGATTTGGAATGGCGTGTTGTCCATCAGCGCCTCGCGCATGTTGCCCAGCTACGAGATGGTGGGCTTGGCGCAATATGCCAAGTTGTGGGAAATGGATCGCTGGTGGGTCGCGCTGAAAAACCTCGGTATTTTTGGCCTAGGTTATGTGGGCGGTTCGATGGTGATTGGCGTTTTTTTGGCCGTGTTGTTGGACCAAAAAATTCGCGGCGAAGGATTCATTCGCACCGTGTATTTGTACCCAATGGCGCTGTCGTTTGTGGTCACGGGGACGGTGTGGAAATGGTTGCTCAATCCAAGCATGGGCTTGGAAAAACTCGCCCACGATTGGGGTTGGGAGAGCTTTCACTTTTCATGGTTGGTGGACAACGAAATGGCCATCTACTGCGTGGTGATTGCAGGCATTTGGCAATCGGCAGGTTTCACGATGGCCTTGTTCTTGGCGGGCTTGCGGGGGATCGATGACAGCATCATCAAGGCCGCACAAATTGACGGCGCTTCCTTGCCTCGCATTTATTGGCGCATTGTTTTGCCTGCTTTGCGGCCTGTGTTTTTCTCGACCTTGATGGTGCTTTCACATTTGGCCATCAAGAGCTTTGACTTGATCATGGCTTTGACCGCGGGCGGTCCCGGCTACGCCACCGACGTGCCCGCAACCTTCATGTACGCCATGAGCTTTACCCGTGGACAAATTGGATTGGGCGCGGCCAGCGCCACCATCATGTTGATGACGGTGGCCGCCTTGGTCGTGCCTTACTTGTACAGCGAATTGCGGAGCAAACCACATGAGCACTAAAAAAGTGGACACCGCGTGGTTGTGGCGCGGACTGATTTATACAACGTTGATCATTGGCGCGCTGCTGTTTTTGGCGCCGCTGTACGTGATGATCACCACCTCGCTCAAAGATGCGGAGCAAATCCGACAAGGCAACTTGCTGGCATGGCCTACCCAACTCAATTGGGAATCTTGGTCTTTGGCTTGGTCGTCGGCCTGCACCGGCGCGCAATGCTCTGGGTTGGAGCCGTATTTTTGGAACTCGGTCATGATGGCCGTGCCCGCCGTGTTGATTTCTACGGCATGGGGTGCGATCAACGGGTATGTGCTGAGTTTGTGGAAATTTCGCGGCAGTGAAACCTTGTTTGCCATGTTGCTGTTTGGCGTGTTCATGCCGTTTCAAGTGGTGCTGTTGCCCATGAGCCAAGTGCTGGGTTGGTTGGGCTTGTCCAGCTCGATTGC
>CAIYFE010000132.1 GCA_903925445.1 uncultured Burkholderiales bacterium
ACCAAGCGTGCTTGGTAATTGGCAAAAGGATCTTGCTGCCAATTGATGAAATGCGCAGGCTCCACTTGGAGCGAGTAAGACAATATATTGCTTCGGCAATGCGGTGCAGGCCGCAAACGAATCACCTGTGGCCCCAGCTGCACGGGACGGTCATAGCGGTAGTGGGTGACGTGATGGAGTGCGGCGTGTATAGACATGATCTACCTCTAGCAAGACACGCGCCAGCCCATGCGCATCAAGCTGGTGCACTCAAGTTTTGGCGGGTGCTGTCGATTGGTTGTGCGAGTCGGTTTAAAACTAGTGTTCATCATGTCCATGCGTCGCTTTCTTTCTGTTGTGTTGCTTGCGTTCTGTGGTTGGTTGCCAGTGGCGGCCAACGCAGATTGGAGCGAGCTGTCCAAAGACGAAGATGTCGCTTACTACTTTGACAAAGAGTCGGTCATGCCGGTGCACGTTTCCCGTTACGCCTGGATTTTGAGCGACAACGCCAAAGGCGACAAAACACCGAACGGTGAAAACTACAAGTCCTACATGATGCGCGTGCGCATGTACTGCAAAACGGACACGGTGGTGCGTTTGTCCATCAGCTACTTTGACCAGCCCATGGGCAAAGGCAAAGAAGTCAGCAGCGACGACGTGCAAGAGTGGCGTTACCGTGAAACGCCCATTCGCCCCAACACTTACATGGCGATGCTGAAAAAAGAAATCTGCGGCAACGCCAAACCCGCGGCTTAATGTGAGCGCCGCTTGGGCGCAATTCTCTTGACTTTGCCTACATTCGTGCCCTTGTGAAAGGGGCAACTGTGTGGTCATTGTTGTGTTTGAGTTGGGGCGTTTTGCTGGGCACTGCGGTGCAATTGCAGCAAAGCAGTCTGTGGTCAGCAGCGCAATACGGCCTGTGTGGCGCGACGGGCTTGGTCGTGTTGATGGTTGGCTGTGTGTGGGTCAAGCCTGCGCTTCGTTGGCTGGTGGCGTTGCTTGCTTTTGGTTTTTTGGCTTTCGCACAAACGGGTTGGCGAGCAGAAATTTTTTCGCACAACGCATTGAACCGCGCTTTAGAAGGCCAGACAGTCGTGTTGCAAGGCGTGATTGCTGCCATGCCCGACCGCGAAGCTACACACTGGCGGTTTCGCTTTGACGTCGAATCAGCACCTGCGGGCGTGCCTGGCAAGGTGTTGCTGAGTTGGTATGCAACTGACGATGCCCGCTTGCCCATGCCCCAGCTCAAAGTGGGACAACGCTGGCGCTTGAGCGCACGGCTCAAAGCGCCGCATGGCAGCGTCAATCCCAACGGTTTCGATGCTGAGCTGTGGATGTGGCAGCAGGGGCTACAAGCCAGCGGTTATGTGCGAGACAACGCGCAAGACCCGCCGCCCGAGTTGCTGGCGCAAACCGACTCCGCGCCCCTACAAACTGTGCGTCAACGGGTGCGAGACGCCATCGACGAGCGCATCGCAGATCGCGCCATCGCTGGCATTGTGTCGGCCTTGACTTTGGGCGATCAAGCCGCGATTGAGCGCAGCGATTGGCAAGTCTTTCAGCTCACCGGGGTGGCGCACTTGATGGCCATATCGGGGCTGCACATCACTGGATTGGCGTGGCTCATCGCCGCGCTGGTTGGTTTTGCGTGGCGCCACAGCGACGCCTGGCATCCCAACCAA
>CAIYFE010000133.1 GCA_903925445.1 uncultured Burkholderiales bacterium
CCAAATTGCGGCAATAAATTGCCAAAATTAGCTACTTTATATTGGTATGAACTTTGCTTTGATGCTTAAGAATTCATCAGCGAGGTCGCCATGGAAGTTACATCTGCCAACTCAACCAGTGTTCCACTCGTCACAGCCGCAAGCAGCAGCTCGCAAAACATCGCCACGCTAACGACCCAAGCCTTGCGTGCGCTGACCACCCGCCAAATCTCGACGCTGACCAGCAGTCAAATCGCATCGCTGAGCACCCTGCAAATCAGCGCCCTGACCAACGCTCAAGTTGCCGCAATCAACACAGTCAACATTGCGGCACTTTCTTCCGATCAGATCAACGCGTTGAGTTTGAGTCAAATCTATGCGCTGCGTCCGGCGCAAATCAACGCCATGTCGTCTCAGGAAATTGGCAGTTTGTCCCCGAGTCAATTTTCTATTTTGAGCGTCAATCAAATTGCAGGCATCAACATCAACAGCGTGCGAGCCATCAAGAGTTACGAGCTCAATCAAATGAGCGCAACCCAATTCAAAGCCTTGAACACCGCACAAATTCACCAATTGAGCTCCGCACAAATTGCGGCGCTCACGCCACAAACGCTGGCATTCATGAGTCGACAAGATTTGTGTGCATTGACCTCAAACCAAGTGCAAGGCATCAAGAAAACGCAAACCATCTTCATGAGCCAGACCCAGCTCTCGCTTTTGAGGTCTCACGGCTGGAATGGCGGCTGATAACATCTCGCCTTTGCCCACGAAAAAACCCGTATGTCCACCCTGCCTGCCTGCCCTCAATGTCAATCCACGCTCACTTACGAAGATGGCAGCTTGCTGATTTGCCCCGAATGCGGGCATGAATGGGGATCAGAAGCCCCGGCTTCACAGGTTGAAGCTCGCGTTTGGAAAGACGCCCACGGCCAAGTTTTGCAAGACGGCGACACCGTGACTTTGATCAAAGATCTCAAAATCAAAGGCGCTTCTTCTGTCATCAAAGTCGGGACAAAAGTCAAAAACATCCGCTTGATCGAAGGCGATCACGACATCGATTGCAAAATTGATGGCTTTGGCGCCATGCAACTGAAATCCGAATACATCAAAAAAGCATAACTGCTCATTTTTGTATTTAAATGCAATCATTGCGAAGTTAATCAAAACTTCTGAAAAACACTAGAAATTGGTCTACCCAAAGAGGTCTTAGAGAGTAAATTTGGCTCTCGATCCACTTTGAACGGCTTTGCCAATTTCTTGTTATGCAAACTCCAAAACGCTTTAGTCCTGGCTTTGGTACTAAGTTGTTATGGACGCTTGGTTTTCTTTGCAGCGGCTTGGTTTTTTCATCCCATGCACTTGCAGAAGTCCGTCAACCACGCATCTTGGCGGATGATCCTGGCGCCATTACCCGCACAGAATACGCCTACAGAAAATGCATGAAAAAGGCCTATCACATCCGCGATGAACGCGTTTGTGACTCCATCAAACCAGCGCTGCGCGTGTGCATGAGAACGGAGTTGACGTTCTCGTCGGGCAGAAAAGCACAGGCCACATGCGAACATTTATTCATTTTGTGAATTTTGCTGGGCAAAGTCGTTGGGCGTCAGGCTGAGCAGCAACATGTCGTGAATTTGGGTGCCGACTTGCAGCTTGCTGCGCTGCACGCCTTCTTGGATGAACCCCATTTTTTGCAACAAGGCCAAAGACGCTTTGTTGTAGAGGTGCACATCGGCCTTGATGCGAATGGCGTGCAGTTGGCTAAAAGCATGCGTCAAAACACAGCTCAAGGCCTCTGTCATCAAGCCCTCGCGCCAGCGTCGTGGCGTCAGACTGAATCCAACGCCCCACTCGCCCCAAGGCCGAATTTGTGGTTTTAGTGGATAAAGCTCAAACTCACCCAAAAACTCGAGCGTCTGTTTGTCTTTGATGGCCCATTTGTAATAAAAACCTGAGCCGTTCAAGGTTTTGAAATAACTGATGTTGGCATCAATATCGGTGATCGATTGCGCAGGCTCGATGCCCGCCATTTGCGCAAAATCTTTGCTGGACCACAGCGTCCATAAGCCATTGGCGTCGGCCTCTTGAATCGGCTGCAAATACAAACGTTCAGTTTGAAGTTCTGGACAAGGTAGGGGGGTATTCATGAGTGCGTATTTTTACGATTTGTCTCTGAAAATTAATGCTCTAACATGAATTGCTTTAACGAATTGGAGCTACTGCAGTGGACTTGTTGACAACCCCAGAAACTTGGATTGCATTCGCAACGTTGACGCTGCTTGAGTTGGTTTTAGGCATAGATAATATTATTTTTATATCTATTCTTGTTGGTAAATTGCGTAAAGATCAACAAGAATTTGCCCGTCGCATGGGACTGTTTGCCGCCATGTTCATGCGGATTGGCTTGCTGTTGCTGCTTTCTTGGATTGTGGGCTTGGTGGCGCCTTTGTTTGAAATTTATGGCCAGTCGATTTCTGGACGCGATCTTATTTTGATCTCGGGCGGTTTGTTTTTGATTTGGAAAAGCACTGGCGAAATTCACCAAACGCTGGAAGGTGGCCACGAAAGCCAGCCCCAAATTGGCCAAATCACTTTGAGCAGCGCGATTTTGCAAATCATGGTCATTGATTTGGTGTTCTCTCTGGACTCCATCATCACAGCCGTGGGAATGGTGGATTCGGTGCTCATCATGATTGCCGCAGTCATCGCTTCGGTGGCTTTGATGATGCTGTTCGCCAAATCGATTGGTGAGTTTGTCGACCGGCATCCCACCATCAAAATGCTGGCCCTGGCATTTTTAGTGGTGGTTGGCGTGGTGTTGATTGCCGACGGTTTTGGACAACACATCCCCAAGGGTTACATCTATTTCGCCATGATGTTTGCGCTGGGCGTGGAGTCTTTGAACATTCGTTTTCGTAAAAACAGCCAACAAGTTGCGCCCGTGCATCAGTCGGAAGTCAAAAACAAGTAATTCATCAAATTAAGTGCAAAAATGGTTTTATTGCCTTATTCAATAAAACCATGAATTTGATCCTTCAAAAGCTCAATGTCATCGGCGCATTGGCTCACGCCGTGCGCTTTTTCGTGCAAAAGAACAAAGGGCGCACGTTCAGGCAAAAGGTTTTCTCGCTTTTGCACCCTACGCCTACGTCGGGGTCTTTGCATCGTTACATCGACCTGTTCATTATTTTGGCGGTGTTGGTTTCGGTGGTCAGCATCATTTTGGAAACCGTGCCTGAAATTGCGGCTGTCTTCAGCAACGAATTTCATGTGCTTGAAATTGGCACGGTGGTGATCTTCACGGTGGAATACATCGGTCGTGTTTACAGCTGTTGCGAGTTGCCGCAATATGCACACCCCATCAAAGGGCGTTTGCGCTACATGCTGAGCATCAGTGCGTTGATCGATCTGGTGGCGGTTTCACCGTTTTACTTGGCTTATTTCTTCAACGGCACGGTAGATTTGCGTTTTTTACGCGTGTTTCGACTCTCACGACTGCTCAAACTCACCCGTTACACCGGCACGTTGAACACATTGTCCAAGGCCGTTCAACGCGAACATCGCGTTTTACTGGCCTCCGCATTCATGATGCTGCTGTTGATCATTTTGACGGCCAGCCTTGGCTACGAGCTTGAGCACAATGCCCAGCCAGATAAGTTTGAAAGCATTCCTGCAACCATGTATTGGGCGGTGATCACACTGGCCAGCGTGGGTTATGGAGACATCACACCAGTGACGCCTTTGGGCAAGGCCATGACAATGGCCATCAGCTTTGTTGGCATTGGCATCTTTGCCATTCCAGCGGGTCTGATGGCTTCTGCTTTTACCGATCAATTGCGGATTGATCGAGAAACCTTCGAAAACGAATTCCGCGCCGCTTTGGCCGATGGCCGCTTGTCCATCCATGAACGCCAAGCCATGGAGGCCGAAGCTGAACGCTTGCACATGACCTCCCAAGACGTCGATCGCATCGTTGAGCGCGTGCGCGAAGAAATGCGCCAAGCTCGGCACGACGTCACGGAAGGCTTAGACGCACAAGTGATGTTGGAGCATTACCGACAACAAATCAGCACTCTGCGTGCCACGGCGCATGGAAAAAGTGCCGCGCAATTGGATGCACTTTTGCAAGACACCACGCAAACCACAGACGCAGAACGCGCCATTTGGCAGGTGCTCAAATCAAAGTAAGGTGTCAAAGCAAGCTCAATGCTTCTTGAGCCGCCACGCGACCTTCGTCGGTTGGAATCACCCAAACTTGCACCTTGCTGCTGGCCGTGTGAATGGCTTTGATCTGATCCGCACAAGCGACTTGGTTGATTGCATCGTCAATTTCAATGCCCAAATAAGACAGCGCTTGTGTGACTTCTCGGCGCAACACGGCGTCGTGTTCACCAATCCCGCCGGTGAACGCCAAGACTTCCAAGCCGCCCACCACAGCGCTGAGTGCGCCAATTTCGCGAATGATCCGATGGGTAAACAAATCGATGGCAAATCGCGCACTCGCTTGCGAACTGGCGCGCAAGGTGCGCATGTCAGCACTGATGCCCGAGACGCCAAGCAAACCACTTTTTTTGTACAGCAAATTTTGAATCGCGTCGTGCTGCCAACCTTGCTCTAGCAAATACAACACAACCCCAGGATCAAGCGCACCGCTGCGCGAGCCCATCATCAAACCATCGAGCGCAGAAAAACCCATGGTGGTGGCACGACTTTCAAGCGCGGTCATTGCACACAAACTTGCGCCATTGCCCAAATGCGCCATCACAACGCGGCCTTGAGCCCGTGGCGTTTGTCGTTGTAAAACTTGACTGACATACTGATACGACAAGCCATGAAATCCATAACGGCGCACGCCCTGCGCTGTCAATTGTTGGTCAATGGCAAACGTTGTTTCCAGGGCCGACAAGCTGCGATGAAACGCTGTATCAAAACAAGCAAATTGCGGCAGCTGCGTGAAAGACTTGGCAAACGCCTCGATGCCCGCCAAATTGTGCGGTTGATGCAAAGGTGCCAACTGGTTGAGCTTGCTCAATTCAGCCAACACGTGAGGTGTCACTCGCACGGTTTGCGTGAACTGCTGCCCCCCATGCACCACACGGTGCGCAACAGCTTGCAGGGGAATGTGCGAAAAACGTGAATGCAACACCTCTTTCAAGGCCGACAAGGCAGCCTCAAACACATCTTGTCCAGGGTCCACCGCAATGCTTTGAGACTCCTTGCTTGAACCCGCCGCACAAAAACTCATGCGGGGTTGCCCCGCAGGCTCCAGACCTTCAATGTTGCCCGTGACCTCAGCCTCACCCATGGTTTGGTTGACCACGGGGTAAAGCGCAAACTTCAGGCTGGATGAACCAGCGTTGACCGACAAAATACTCATGCGGGATGATTTCTGTAATGGTGGGCAATGAGTTGCGCCAACAAAGCAGAGGCGCTGCGCGTGTTGGCTGAATCGGCGCGGCTGGTCAACGCAATGGGCACGCGCGCGCCCAACACCACGCCACATCCGCTCGCACCCGCCAAATACTCCAGCTGCTTGGCGATCATGTTGCCCGACTCCAAATCGGGCGCCAGCAAGATATCGGCAAATCCAGCCACCGCAGAATGGATGTGCTTGATTTGTGCCGCATGCACGGACACCGCATTGTCAAACGCCAAAGGACCATCTAAAACACCGCCACTGATTTGGCCGCGATCGGCCATTTTGCAAAGCGCAGCAGCATCCAAAGTGGCTGGCATGTTGGGATTGACCGTCTCTACAGCGGCCAGCAGAGCCACCTTGGGCTCGGTCACGCCCATGATTTGCGCCAGCAAAATCGCGTTTTGAACGATGTCAGCTTTGTCCTGCAAATTCGGCGCAATGTTCAAGGCCGCATCGGTGATGAACAGCGGTTTGGGGTACATCGGCACTTCAAAGCGAAACACATGCGACATGCGGCGTCCGGTTCGCAACAACGGTTGCATCACCACCGCGTGGATCAACTCATCGGTGTGCAGACTGCCTTTCATCAAGGCTTCCAGTTTTTTGTCTGCGGCCATTTGTGCGGCCAATTCTGCGGCTGCGTGGCTGTGCGGCACATCCACCACTTTCAAATCTTGCAGATCGATTGCGTGTTCTTGTGCCAAAGCACGCAACTTTTTCTCAGGCGCAATCAACACCGCTTGGATCAATCCCGCACGGTGTGCATCTACCGCGCCTTGTAAAGATTCTTTGTCGCACGGATGCACGACACCGCACAACACAGGCGCTAAACCAGCACCCAAAGCTAGCAAGTTGGCATGACGCTTCTCAGGATCGAACAAGCTGATGTGCGGCGCATAAATGCGCGGCGTGTGCAGTTTTTGAGCAGGCGCCAACACCCGCGCCAAGCCGGACAACACTTGTTCGCCCTTTTGATTGGTCAAGACGCAATCAAGATCCAGAGTTTTCTTTTCGTCGTGCTTGGCGGTGCAAGTCACGGTGACCGACAAGGTATCCCCAATGCGCACGGGGCGGCTAAAGCGCAAGTTCTGTTCCAAATAAATCGTGCCTGGCCCCGGAAAAACGGTGCCCAACACCGTTGAAATCAAAGCTCCGCTCCACATTCCGTGGCCGATCACGCCATGAAACAAAGTGGCGTTGGCGTAAGCAGGATCCAAATGCGCGGGGTTTGTGTCGCCCGAGACAGCGGCGAAGGCTTGGATATCTTCCAACGTCAAAGTGCGTACCATGCGCGCCGATTGCCCCACTTGCACTTCGTCGTAGGGATAGTTTTCCAACATGTCGCTTTGTGGATTCACTTCAATTTCTGTCATTTCTTTTCCTCAGGCTCACGCCACAGCGTGGCAACCCGCATCCACGTAAATCGTTTGACCCGTCATGCCGCTGGCAGCATCGGTGCACAAAAAAGTGCTGAGGTTGGCAATTTCATTCAAGGTCACCAAGCGCTTGAGCGGTGCTTTGGCCATGTTGTCTTGCATCAGGGCATCAAACGCTTGTATGCCAGAGGCAGCTCGCGTCATGATGGGCCCAGGCGAGACCGCATGCACACGAATGTTTTGTTCGCCCAACTCCAACGCCATGTAACGCACCAATGACTCCAAGGCTGCTTTGACGGGTCCCATCAAACCGTAATGCGGTACAGCTTCGTCGGCCCCCAAATAAGTCATCGTGACCATGCTGCCGCCTTGGGTCATGTGAGGCGCACACAAATTCGCCAAAGTCGCAAACGAGTGACAAGACACCTCCATCGCACGCGCAAAACCGGTGCTTGAACTGTCAATCACGCGGCCGTGCAAATCTTGCAACGGCGCCCACGCGATGGAATGAATCACAAAATCCAGGCGTCCCATTTTTTGCACAGCCGCATGGACCAACTGTTGCAACTCGCCTTCTTGCTCGATGTTGCAGGTTTGCAAATCAATCTTCAGTGGCGTGGTCAAAGGCTCAACAAATGATCTGGCTTTTTCGTTCAAGCAACTGGTGACCAACTCGGCGCCCATCTCGTGCGCTTGTCGCGCACAGCCCCAAGCAATGCTGTTTGCGTTGGCCAAACCCAGAACCAGCCCCTTCTTGCCACTCAAATCAAACATGTTCAAAGACATACCCCCTCAAGTTGGATTTAAAAAAGCGTCCAAGCCACCCGCTGGCTCAAATCGTCCGTTGACAAAACGCAAACGCGTAGGGCCCCTCAAAGCACGCGTTTTCAAGGAATGCTGTGGGTCGCCGGGATAACAAATGGTGCGCACGCCCGCCTCATCAAAGGTCTGCGGAAAAACCACAGGCGGTGTTTTTTCGCGTGCTGCTTGCAGCACATCCGTTGTGTCTGCAAAAGGAATCAAATTCACCAAGCTCATGATTTGTGGCGGCGCCAATGAAATTTCGTTCTCCCAATACCGAATCAAGGCCTCACGCGGTGTCAACCACACGCTGTCAACGGCTTCCACGTTGTCATGCACGGGCGATTGGCCGGGTGGCAAAGACGCTACAAAAAAACGCGTGTCAAAACGTTTGTGACTCACAGAAGGCACCAACGGCGTGATCCAACGTGACCAAGGCACCAGCGCATTTGCGTTCAAAATCCAACGCTCACGCGACATCAACGCAAAAAAATCTGCACCCGCGTGCAGATCTTGTTGAAGCTTTTGGCGTTGCGTCTGATCGATCTGCGCTGGCGTCAAAACGTCGGACTGCGCGAACAATACACCGCATTCTTCCAACGCTTCTCGAATGGACGCAACAAATAAACCACTTGCTTGATGCACATCAATTTCTGGTTCACCCAAAGCGCGATGCAGGGCTTGAGGCGTGGCATCCAAAGCAGATGCCCAACCCGCTTGGCAATCAGACGGATCTAATTTGCCACCCGGGAAAACAAAAACGTCGCCCAATACAGCCGAAGCTGCATGGCGGCGTAGTAAAAATACTTCTACTGCGTTGCGAGGTGAGTCACGCAATAGCACCAGCGTTGCTGATGCCCGAGGTGCTTCCGTGACGACCTCGCTGTTGACTATCACTTGGTGGGGTACACCAAATCAACGCGGCGGTTTTGCGCCCAAGCGGCTTCGTCATGTCCTTCCGCCTTGGGTTTTTCTTTGCCAAAGCTCACAGGCTCGACTTGTTTGTCCGTCACGCCATACACCTTGAGTGCGCGCACAACAGCTTCTGCACGTTTTTGGCCCAATGCCAAGTTGTATTCGCGGCCACCACGTTCGTCGGTATTGCCTTCCACGCGAATCGCCAATGCAGGCTTGCCAGCCAAGTACTTGCCATGACGTTCAACCAAAGCGGCATCGTTGGACTTGACGACGTATTGGTCAAAATCGAAATACACACTGCGTTGGGTAGAAATCAAGCTGTTGGGGTTCAAGTGATCAGCCACCACCGAAGCCACTTTGGATTCGGCTTGGGGCGCGACCTCCACGGCTTTGGGAGCAACTTCTTTGGTATCTGCCAATTTGGTCGAGCTACATGCCGACAAGAAGGCAACTGAAATCAGCGACAAAAGGGCAATGTGACGTTTGGACATATAAAAAAAGGATTGTTGAAAAGATCGCAAATTCTATGTGACTTATATGACCGCTTTTTATGCATCACGTTTGAATTCAGCTAGATTAATAGATACATCAGGCTGATAAATCCGTTTGATAATTAACCGGAAACAGCAAACTGTTGTTTTTTTTGACACTAAATCAAAAAATTATTAAAAATCATAGACTTACACAATATTCTTCACTTTCTTTATTTTTGATTCTTATTCAATATTAAAGTATTCTTTAAATGTAAAGTCCTCGTCCCTTTGATACTTTTTGTGCCAACAGCGAATATTGCCTTGAG
>CAIYFE010000134.1 GCA_903925445.1 uncultured Burkholderiales bacterium
GTCACACCAACA
Source organism: uncultured Burkholderiales bacterium (assembly GCA_903925445.1). Lineage (GTDB taxonomy): Bacteria > Pseudomonadota > Gammaproteobacteria > Burkholderiales > Burkholderiaceae_C > Limnohabitans. The sequence continues at coordinate 13 of CAIYFE010000134.1, forward strand.
AGAAGTGGGCGCAGGCTACTTCGACGACGTGACCACCGTCATCCAAGGCGGATCGTCTTCTGTCAAAGCCCTCACAGGCTCAACAGAAGAAGAGCAGTTCCACTGAGAACCTAAGGACGCTTTTGAGCGTCTGGGTGTTGTGCCAACGCCCCAGCGTAAAATCTGGGGCTAGCGTTTCGACACCCATTTCAAGCGCGGCCCTTTCGCCGCGCTTTTTACTTTTTGGCAAGATCCTCCAACATGGTTCAAATCACTCTTCCTGACGGTTCTCAACGTGAATATCCTGCGGCCGTGACGGTGGCCGAAGTGGCTGCGTCCATCGGCGCGGGGCTGGCAAAAGCGGCCTTAGGTGGCAAAGTCGATGGTCAGTTGGTCGACACCAGCTACACCATTGCCGCCAACGCCAAGCTCTCCATCATCACAGCCAAGGACGCAGAAGGTTTGGAGTTGATTCGCCACTCCACCGCGCACTTGTTGGCGTATGCCGTCAAAGAGTTGTTTCCTGAAGCCCAAGTCACGATTGGCCCCGTGATTGACAACGGCTTTTATTACGACTTTTCCTACAGCCGCCCCTTCACGCCCGAAGACTTGGCCGCCATCGAAAAGCGCATGACCGAACTGGCCAACAAAGACGAACCTGTGGTGCGTCGCGTGTTGCCGCGTGATGAAGCCGTGGCTTACTTCAAAAGCATGGGCGAACACTACAAGGCCGAAATCATTGCCAGCATCCCCGCCGATCAAGAAGTGAGTTTGTACCGCGAAGGCAACTTTGAAGACCTTTGCCGTGGCCCGCACGTGCCCAGCACCGGCAAGCTCAAACACTTCAAGCTCATGAAAGTGGCGGGCGCTTACTGGCGCGGAGACAGCAAAAACGAAATGTTGCAACGTGTTTACGGTACCGCTTGGGCCACCAAAGACGATTTGCAGCAATACCTCACCCGCTTAGAAGAAGCCGAAAAACGCGATCACCGCAAATTGGGACGCGAACTGGACTTGTTCCACATTGACGAACACTCGCCTGGCACGGTGTTTTGGCATCCCAAAGGCTGGACTGTTTGGCAAGAAGTCGAGCAGTACATGCGACGGGTTTACCGCGAAAACGGCTACTTAGAAGTCAAAGGCCCACAAATTTTGGACCAAAGCTTGTGGGAAAAAACGGGGCATTGGGACAAGTACCGCGACAACATGTTCGTGACCGAGTCCGAAAAACGCGATTACGCCCTAAAGCCCATGAACTGCCCTGGGCACATCATCATTTTCAAACAAGGCATCAAGAGCTACCGCGACTTGCCTTTGCGTTTTGGTGAGTTTGGCCAATGCCATCGCAACGAACCCAGTGGCGGTTTACACGGCATCATGCGCGTGCGGGCGTTTACGCAAGACGATGGCCACATTTTTTGCACCGAAGATCAAATTCAAGCAGAGGTGGTGGCGTTCACAACGTTGCTGCAAAAAGTCTACAAAGACTTTGGCTTCACCGACATCATCTACAAACTTTCCACGCGTCCTGAAAAACGCATTGGCACCGAAGAGAGTTGGGACCGCGCTGAAAACGCGTTGGCGCAAGGTTTGCGCGCCTCGGGTTGCGAATTTTCTTATTTGCCGGGTGAGGGCGCTTTTTACGGCCCCAAAATTGAATACACCCTCAAAGATGCGATCGGTCGCGAATGGCAATGCGGCACGATTCAAGTCGATCCCAACTTGCCCGAGCGTTTGGATGCCGAGTTTGTGGGCGAAGACGGCTCACGCCATCGCCCCATCATGCTGCACCGCGCCATCGTGGGCAGTTTGGAGCGTTTCATCGGAATTTTGATCGAACAGCACGCGGGCGCTTTGCCAATTTGGCTGGCTCCCGTGCAGGTTTCGGTGCTCAATATCACCGATTCACAAGCCGAATATGCCCAAAATGTCGCGAAAATGCTGAAAAATCAAGGGGTTAGGGCTGAGTTGGACCTGCGAAACGAGAAAATCACGTATAAAATACGAGAGCATTCAATGCAAAAGCTGCCTTACA
>CAIYFE010000135.1 GCA_903925445.1 uncultured Burkholderiales bacterium
CAAGAACGTGTTCCATTTTGTTGCTCCTATGAATGGATTGAGTGAAGAAAATTAAAAACCGAAATCAATGCGCGTCGTGCGCTTGACCGATGTACACCAGCGTCAACATCATGAAGATGAAGGCCTGCAATGTAATGATCAAAATGTGGAAGATGGCCCAAATTGAACCGGCAATGATGTGACCAATGGGCAACAAGATGCCAGGCAAAGTAGCAGCAGCAGCGCTGCCCATCAAGGCGATCAACATGAACACCAGTTCGCCCGCATACATGTTGCCGAAAAGTCGCATGCAGTGAGACACGGTTTTGGCTGCGAACTCGATCATTTGCATGATGAAGTTGATTGGCCAGAGCAAAGGATGCGCACCAAAGGGCGCACAAAACAGCTCATGCACCCAGCCGCCCAAGCCTTTGATCTTGATGTTGTAGAACACACAAATCAGCAAGACCGAGGTAGACAAACCCAATGTTGTGGACAAGTCAGCAGAAGGCACAACACGCAAGAAAGCATGATGCTCATCGCCGCCATTCGCCTCAAAAACCAGTTTCCAAATCGAAGGCAGCAAGTCAACGGGCAACAAGTCCATGGCGTTCATCATGAAAATCCAGACGAACACGGTCAACGCCAAAGGCGCAACCAACTTGCGGCTTTGCGCGTTGTGAATGATGCCTTTGGCTTGGCTGTCTACCATTTCGACCAAGATTTCTACAGCCGCTTGAAAGCGCGTAGGAACGCCAGCCGAAGCACTCTTTGCAGCGCGCCACAAAAAGAAGCAAGTCACCACACCCAAGAGCACAGCCCAAAAGATCGAGTCAAGGTTGTACACAGAAAAGTCAATGACCCCAGCCATTGGCTTGTTTTGCAAATGCGTCAAGTGGTGAACGATGTATTCACCCGCTGTTGGACCTTGTTCTACGACTTGTTCGACAGACATTCGTTTGCTCTTCGTTAATTGGTGGCTGGGTAAAACACCCGACGCATGCCGAGCGCTAACCAATACACCTTCATCGTCACAATCAGACCCGCCAACATGGCAGGCCAACTCAAATCATTCAGCAAGCGTGGCGCCGCAAACAACATTGCGACCGTCAAGCCCACTTTCACCATTTCCCACAAGAAGAAACCAAAAACCGCAGCGCCTGCGTTGGCCGAAGCCAGCCGTCCAGTCAGACCCCGCGCAAACAAAGCCGCCGGCAATATGACCGACGCCGATCCGAACAGCGCCGACCTTGCGACGGATGCTTGCCCAGACACCCAACCCACGCCCAACGCCAGTAAGAGTCCAACAATGACTTGAACCCCAACCACGCGCCAAACTGAAAGTAAAGGCTGACGTTTGCGTAACTCTTGCACCTGTTCGGCGCTCAAGGGCACAACGACTTCTTGTGTATCTTCTTGATCGTTTGGAAGTATTCTGGTCATGTTTGTTTACGCCCAGGTTACATCCGTGCAATCTTGCAAAGCCTGCTATTGTACGTGATAACACATAGGTTTTTATACCCAACTACCCCAAGAGCGATAATTGAGGCATGACAACGCCCCCCTCATTGCCCCCCAATCCCCGTCAAGATTCGCTGATTGAGTACCCCAGTCTTTTTCCCATCAAGGTCATGGGGGAAAACGTGAATGGGTTTGTGCACGCCATCACCCACATCGCCGAGCAGTTTGACCCTACGTTTGACGCCAGCACCATCGAACTGCGCGACAGCAAGGGCGGTAAGTATTTAGGCGTCACCATCACGGTCACCGCCACCAGCCGCGAGCAACTTGACGAGCTCTACCGCACCTTGACCACCCACCCCATGGTCAAAGTGGTGCTTTGATTCATGCAAGTTGCGTTTTTAGGTCAAGTGGCCTACGAACCCACTTATGAAGCCATGCAGCGCTTCAGCACTGAGCGCGACGCCAACACCGACGACGAACTTTGGATATGTGAGCACCCACCAACTTTCACGCAAGGCTTGGCTGGACTGGACGGTCACGTGCTGGCAGCTGGCGACATTGCGGTGATCAAAACCAATCGCGGCGGACAAGTCACCTACCACGGCCCCGGGCAAGTCGTGGCGTATCCGTTGCTGAACTTGCAACGCGCGGGCTACTTTGTCAAAGAATATGTCTACCGTCTGGAAGAAGCCGTCATTCGCACGCTTGCCCATGTGGGCGTGACGGGGCACCGCGTGGCGGGTGCGCCAGGCATTTATGTGCGGCTTGACGATCCGCACGGCCACGCATTGCTGGCACAGCGCCCGCAGCACGGCGCCAACACATCACCGGACTTCACAGGCTTGGGCAAGATTGCTGCGTTGGGCATCAAAGTCAGCCGCCATTGCACGTACCACGGCTTGGCTTTGAACGTGGCCATGGACTTATCTCCCTTTGAACGCATCAACCCCTGCGGCTATCAGGGTTTGAAAACAGTGGATCTTTCTACAATCGGCGTTTCGATCAGCTGGCAAGAAGCCGCTGAAGTTTTGAGCCAAAAGCTCGTCACTCACCTCGCGCCTTAAATCTGGCGCCTGACACCATGACCAATTCCAACAACGAAGTGGTGCGCGAAGCGCAATCTGTTGACACTTACAACGCATCGGCCAAGCAAAAAGCGGCGGCCAAGCTCTCGCGCATTCCTGTCAAAGTTGAGCAAGGTGAGGTTTTGAAAAAACCCGACTGGATTCGCGTCAAAGCAGGCTCTCCAGGCACACGGTTTTACGAAATCAAAGATGTGCTGCGCGCCAACAAATTGGTCACGGTGTGCGAAGAAGCCAGCTGCCCCAACATTGGCGAATGCTTTGGCAAAGGTACTGCCACGTTCATGATCATGGGCGACAAGTGCACCCGCCGCTGCCCGTTTTGCGACGTCGGCCACGGCCGCCCCGACCCTCTGGATGTGAACGAGCCTGAAAACTTAGCCAACACCATTGCAGCCCTCAAACTGAGTTATGTGGTGATCACCAGCGTCGACCGCGACGACTTGCGCGACGGTGGCAGCCAGCATTTTGTGGATTGCATTCGCCGCACGCGAGCGCTGTCGCCCAACACACAAATTGAAATTTTGACGCCCGACTTTCGAGGCCGCGACGATCGCGCGCTTGAAATACTCAAAGCGGCGCCGCCAGATGTCATGAACCACAACTTGGAAACCGTGCCACGCTTGTACAAAGAGGCGCGCCCAGGCAGCGATTACCAATTCAGCCTCAACCTGCTCAAAAAATTCAAGGCCCTGTTCCCCCACGTGCCCACCAAAAGCGGCTTGATGGTGGGTTTGGGTGAAACCGATGAGGAAATCTTAGAGGTCATGCGCGACATGCGCGCACACAACATCGACATGTTGACGATTGGCCAATACCTTGCCCCCAGCAACGCACACATTCCCGTTCGTCGCTACGTGCATCCTGACACCTTCAAAATGTTTGAAGCCAAGGCCTATGAAATGGGCTTCAGCCATGCAGCTGTGGGCGCGATGGTTCGCAGTTCTTACCATGCGGATCAGCAAGCGCATGGGGTGGTGGCGGGTCACTAACTCGAACTCAACGGTAAATTATCGATGTTGGCTCATTTGAAAACTTCGCCAGTCTGAAGAGAATACTCGGCAAAAGTTTCAGCACAAAGCCTCTTAACGTACCACGGGGTTGAAGTTGTCTCGCTTCGGGATTGAATACCCTCGCCAGCAAGGCCAACCCGATCTTGCCTCGACGCTTGTTCGGGGTGTTCACCCGCTTACGGCGTTGCTGGATACAACTTCTTGATCACGCCCTCCAATGTTACGGCACGCCCCGGATCGACTTTTTTAACCTGCGCCAACAAAGCCTGCATGCTTTCGCTCAACACGGGTTTTCCTGACGCATCCTTGTTTATCGAATTTTGGACTTACCACGTAACGATAGACAAACTCGAGCCTCAAATTGAGGCGCGTTCATGTTGCCGAACCGCCGCTTCAAGTGCTGAAGGTTGACCCTGCGCATTTGCCACTACGACAAACGTCAATGGCCCCAATGCAATGAAACGCCACTGATCGCGTTTGTTTTTTTCTGAAGCCACGTTTCGCACCTGTCTTTGTGAGATGCGAATTGCATTTTTATATAAATAAAAAGTACCGAAAATTAGCATCTAATGTTTAATAATTTTATAGTTCACTTTGTACTTCTGTGCCTTATCACAATGCCATGAGCTCACCCACAGATTGCGCTTACAGGTGTCGCTCTGTCGGTTTGCTGCTGCAATGCAATCACAAAAATTTCTATAGCTTTTCTAAGCTCAGCTGAGCATTCATAGGGTAACTGGCGTCAGAAACTCTTGCCAAAAATCAAGACACGCTCGAATTTTGGGCAGACGATGCCTTTCTTGAAGCATGACCCCATAAATGGGAATTGCTTCTTGAACAAAATATTTTTGTAAAACAGGCACCAGCTGACCGCTTTGTATGAACGGTTTGGCAACAACATCCATGAGTCGGGTAATACCGACTCCATGAATTGCCATGCTCAGCAGAACTGCGGAGTTGTCGCTGCGAGTTTGCCCTTTGACTTGGTACACCGATTTTTCATCCAACCGCTGCCAAGCATTCATCACAGGTGCGCGACTGTTGGCGATCAACTGGTGTTCGTTCAAATCTTTAGGTGTTTTGGGAGTTCCGTACTGTCGAAGATAGCTCGGCGCCGCGTACAAAGAGCGACTGGCAATGCCAATTTGACGGGCGACCAGTAAATCACTTTGAACACTTCCCGTGCGAATGGCAACATCAATTCCATCACGGGCCATGTCAGCAATTCGATCATCTGCTGCAACGTCTATGTGAATGTTTGGATGTTTTTCACGCAAACCAATAAGACTTGGGGCAATCACGGCTTGTGCAATCGATGGGCTTGCACCCACTCGCACCCAACCGCTGGGACCGCCGATTTTTCCTGTCAACTCGCTGCTTAACTCATCGGTGGTTTCTAGAAGTCGTTTGCCAAATATCAGAAATGTGTCACCTTCATCTGTCAGGCTCAATCCGTGCGTTGTCCTGTGCACCAATCGAACGCCACAAGCAGCTTCCAATCTGGCCAGTGATCGTGTGACGTGACTCACTGGCACATCTTTCTCCCGCGCAGCTGCGGATAAGGTCCCAAGCTCTGCCACGCGCGCGAATAGCGCAAGATCTTCTAAATGAAACTTCATGCATCGATATTACTTGTTTTGCAAAAAACGGTAAGCCAATTTGCAATTAACTCGATTTCCCACTTGCGGATAACTCAATAAAGTTCAGTCCTTCGAATCATCACAACCGTCAAATTAACCAGCGAAGGAAGAAACCTATGCCAATTCTTAACGTCAAAGTCAGCGGCCATGCCTCACCCAAACGCAGTCAAGACATTGCGCACATGCTGTCCCTACACACACAAAACATCTTGCACAAAAAACCTGAGTTGATTGCCATCACCATCACTTATCTTGATCCTGAACATTGGATAGTGGGTGGTCAAACATTGTTTGCACAAAACAAGTCCAGCATTTACTTGGACATCAAAGTGACGGACGAAACAAATACCAAAGACGAAAAGGCTGCTTACATTCAAGCGGTCTTCAACAGCTTTGAAACGCTGCTAGGTGACTTGCACCCCGAAAGTTATATTTATGTGCAAGACGTGCGCGCCACAGCTTATGGCTACGGGGGCTTGACGCAAGAACATCGCTATCAACACGCATGACAAGCAATAACTCACCTCGCCGCGCACTGTTGCTGATTGATGTACAAAACGAATACGTCTCAGGCTCTTTACCGATTGGATATCCATCCTTGGATACTTCGCTGCCCAATATTGC
>CAIYFE010000136.1 GCA_903925445.1 uncultured Burkholderiales bacterium
CGAAGGGCTGGATGTTTTACGCCAGCAATTGCTGGATGTGGTGGGTTGGCAAGAGGCTGGGTCTGAGGGGCTGTTCATGGCGCGGGAGCGTCACGTACAGGCCTTAAAGCTCATGCAAGAGCACCTGCAAATGGCGCAAGACTTGTTGCAACAAAAGGCACCTGCCTTGGATGTTTTGGCAGAAGAATTGCGCTTGGCACAAAACGCCTTGAACTCCATCACAGGTGAATTTTCCAATGAAGACTTGTTGGGCGTGATTTTTTCCAGCTTTTGCATCGGCAAGTAAAGCCCGCATGCCCGATAAAATCACACGATGACCCATCAGCCTTTGAGCGACGCACACATTCTGGCCTTGGCCCATGAAACGCTAGAAATTGAAGCGCAAGCCGTGCTTCAGCTCCAGCGGCAACTCTCCAGCAGCTTTGTACAAGCCGTGAAAGCCATTTTGAAAGTGCCTGGCCGCGTGGTCGTCATGGGCATGGGCAAAAGCGGACATGTGGGACGAAAAATCACCGCGACGCTGGCCTCCACCGGAACCCCCGCCATGTTTGTGCATCCCGCAGAAGCCAGTCACGGCGATTTGGGCATGGTGACCGCCAACGATTTGGTGCTCGCCATCTCCAACAGCGGCGAAAGCGAAGAGCTGTCCGCCATCCTGCCCGTGCTCAAACGCTTGGGCATCCAACTCATTGCCATGACAGGCCATGCGCAATCCAGCTTGGCGCAGCATGCCGACATCGTGCTTAACAGCGCCGTCAGCAAGGAAGCATGCCCGCTCAATCTGGCACCAACGGCCAGCACCACGGCGCAATTGGCTTTGGGCGACGCTTTGGCGGTGGCTTTGCTGGATGCGCGGGGCTTCAAGGCCGAAGACTTTGCCCGTTCGCACCCAGGCGGCGCTTTGGGGCGTCGCCTGCTCACCCATGTGCGCGACGTCATGCGCAGCGGCGACGCTGTACCGCGTGTTTTGCCGCAAGCCAGTTTCACCGATTTGATGCGAGAAATGAGCGCCAAAGGACTGGGCGCTTCTGCCATCGTGGATGGCGACGGTCAAGTGCAAGGCATTTTTACCGACGGTGATTTGCGCCGCTTGATCGAGCAAGGCGTGGACATGCGTCAACTCAGCGCCAAAGATGTGATGCGCATCAACCCGCGTGTTGTTCGGGCAGATGCCTTGGCGGTGGAGGCGGCCGATTTGATGGAGCAGCACCGCATCAACAGCGTGCTGGTGATCGATGCCAACAACCAGTTGTGTGGCGCGGTCAACACCCATGACTTGCTGCTTGCCAAGGTGATTTGATGAACACATCTGACTCTCAGCCTGCATTGAACTTCCCCCCTGAATTGCTGCTTCAAGCGCAAGGCATCCGCGTGGTGTTTTTTGATGTGGATGGCGTGCTCACCGACGGTGGGTTGTACTTCTCTGAAGCAGGCGAAACCCTCAAACGCTTTTCCACCTTGGACGGACATGGCCTCAAGATGCTTCAAAAAGCAGGTATCACGCCCGCGGTGATCACGGGACGCGACAGCCCTGCTTTGCGTGCTCGATTACAAGCTTTGGGAATTCAACACGTGCGCTACGGTACCGAAGACAAAGCGCCTGCGGCACAAGAGATTTTGCAAACCTTGCAATTGGACTGGGCACAAGCCGCCGCGATGGGAGATGACTGGCCTGACTTGGCCGTCATGCAACGCGTGGCATTGGCGTGTGCGCCAAGTAATGCGCACATCGAAGTAAAAGCCTTGGCGCACTGGGTGACATCGCGGGCGGGCGGTCATGGTGCCGCGCGTGAGTTGTGTGATTTGTTGCTGGTGGCTTCAGGTCAATACGCGGCTTTGCGCAAGGCGTATTTGGCATGAAGATGACGGCCACGCCATCTTTGACCCACAGGCTTCGATTGGCTTGGGATCGCTTGGCGGTCTACTTTCCTATTTTCTTGATGGCCGTCATGGCGCTGACCAGCTACTGGTTGGTGCGCAACACGCCGACATGGCAGGAAAACGATTTGCAGCCCGCACCCAGACACGTGCCCGATTACTTCATGAAAGATTTCTCGGTGCGTGTTTACGCCGCCGATGGGCGTCTCAAAAGCGAGTTGTTTGGCTCGCAAGGCAAGCACTTCCCAGACACTGACACGGTGGAAGTCACGCAACCGCGTGTTCGTTCGTTTGGCACCGATGGTCGGGTGACCACGGCGCGTGCTGAAACAGGCGTGGTCAATGCCGATGGCTCAGAGATTCAGCTGTTCAAAAAAGCGGTGGTCGTTCGAGAAGCGTTGGGAAAAGATGTACCCAGCCAAGAGCTGCAAAGCGAGTTTTTGCATTTGTTTGCCAACACTGAAACCATTCGCTCGCATTTGCCCATTGTCATGTTGCGAGGCGATGGCGACCGGTTCACCGCCGATCGCATGGAGTACGACAACGTCAACCGATGGGTGCACTTGCAAGGGCGCGTTCATGGGGTGTTGATGCCGCGCAAGCACAAATAAAAAAGGCTCCCGAGGGAGCCTTTTGTGGGTTGGGGTAACCAGGGCTTAGTAGCCGCCGCCACCAAAACCACCACGACCGCCGCCGCCTTCACGGCCACCGCCGAAGCCGCCGCGACCACCGCCGCCGCCACCTTCACGGCCACCGCCGTAAGGGCTACGGAAACCGCCGCCGCCGCCTTCACGGCCACCACCAAAGCCACCGCCACCTGAACGTGGGGGACGTGGTTCCATGGGACGGGCTTCGTTCACCACGAGGCTACGGCCACCCAAGGGGGCGCCGTTCATGCCTGCGATCGCTGCTTGCGCTTCTGGATCGCTCGCCATTTCGACAAAGCCAAAACCTTTTGAGCGGCCAGTGTCGCGCTCCATCATGACCTTAGCGCTTGTGACGACGCCGTATTGGGAGAAAGATTGCTCCAAATCGCCATCGCGAACAGAGTATGGCAAATTGCCAACGTACAGTTTATTGCCCATGAAAGGGACTCCTTAAAACACAAAAAACAAGCGATGGAGTCCCGAAGCGAAACTGACCGATCACCAAAAACCACTACAAATCGGAATTGTCAAAATTGCAGCTAATCCATTATCGAACACAAGTCGCAGAAAATACCAAGAGTTTTCCTTTAATAGCAAGAAAAAATGCTAGAAAAACCACAGTTTTAGACTTACCAGGTTACTTCGCGCTCGGGCGTGCCGCTAATTTTGTGGATTGACAGGTCTGCGCCTTCGAATTCTTCCTCTTGGGTGAGTCGCAAGCCCATCGTCATTTTCAGAGCGCCGTAGATGGCGAATCCGCTGACCAATGCCCATGCAACGGCGAGCACTGTACCAGCAACTTGCGCTTGCACATTGACGCCACCCAATCCGCCGAGCGCTTGCGATCCAAAAATGCCTGCAGCAATGCCGCCCCAGGTGCCACACAAGCCGTGCAAGGGCCACACGCCCAACACATCGTCGATGCGCCATTTGTTTTGCGTCAAGGTGAACATCAACACAAAAATCGCGCCTGCGATGGCGCCCACCATCAATGCGCCCATCGGGTGCATCAGGTCTGAGCCGGCACACACGGCCACCAAGCCAGCCAAGGGGCCGTTGTGGACAAAACCTGGGTCATTCTTACCGAGCACCAAGGCGGTGAGCGTGCCGCCCACCATCGCCATCAAGGAGTTGAGGGCGACCAAACCAGACATCTTGTCCAAGGTTTGTGCGCTCATGACGTTGAATCCGAACCAGCCGACGATCAAAATCCATGCGCCCAGCGCCAAAAATGGGATGTTGGAAGGTGGATGCGCCGAAATCGCGCCATCTTTGCGGTAACGGTTGCTGCGAGCGCCCATCAGCAAAACGGCGGGCAAAGCAATCCAGCCGCCCAGCGCATGCACAACGATGGAGCCAGCAAAGTCGTGAAATTCGTCACCTGTGGCAGCCTTGAGCCACGCTTGGAAACCGAAATGTTGGTTCCAAGCGATGCCTTCAAAAAACGGATACACAAACCCGACGATGACCGCCGTTGCAATCAATTGAGGCCAAAATTTCGCACGTTCGGCAATCCCCCCCGAAATGATGGCGGGGATGGCGGCGGCAAAGGTGAGCAAGAAAAAGAACTTGACCAGCTCGTAGCCATTTTTATCGGCCAAAGTGTCTGCGCCCACCATGAAGCTCACCCCATAAGCCACGCCATAACCCACGATGAAGTAAGCCACCGTGGAGACGCAAAAGTCCACCAAGATCTTGACCAAAGCGTTGACCTGGTTTTTTTTGCGCACGGTGCCCAGTTCTAAAAAAGCAAAACCGGCGTGCATGGCGAGCACCATGATGGCGCCCAAGAGAATGAACAAAGCATCCGCGCCCTGTTTTTGTGCATCCATGATTGAATCCTTGAAGAGTTGTTTTGTTTTGGTGCGCTTTTGGCGCACTTATTGAAAATGCACAGAAATTAAGCAAAAAATGCACCAATAGC
>CAIYFE010000137.1 GCA_903925445.1 uncultured Burkholderiales bacterium
GCAGGGTTTCAGCTAGGGATTTGCCCTAAATCAGCGTGTGAGAATGGGCCAAATACCGTTTGAAACCCTTGGGAGTTCACCATGACTTTGAAACTTTGCGGCTTTGCCGTCAGCAACTATTACAACAAACTCAAAATCCAATTGCTCGAAAAAGGCGTTGCTTTTGAAGAAGAATTGGTGTGGGTCGGGCCTTCCAATCCGGCTGTTTATGAACGCTCGCCCATGGGCAAAGTGCCTTTTTTAGAAACGCCCCAAGGCATCATTTCTGAATCTGCGGTGTGTGCCGAATACATCGAAGACACCTATCCCGACCATCCTTTGTTGCCCAAAGATCATTTCCTGGCCGCCAAAAACCGTGAACTCATCCAATACCTTGAGCTCCACATCGAGTTGGTGGCGCGCGAGTTGTATCCACAAGCCTTCTTTGGTGGACAAGTCAGCGATGGCACCAAGGAGCGCGTTCGCAAATCCTTGGCCAAAGGCGTGGCGGGCTTGAGCAAGCTGGTGAAGTTTTCACCCTACATCGCTGGCGATCAGTTCACCTTGGCCGATTGCTCCGCAATTGTCCATTTGCCCATCGCAGTCATGGCTTGCAAATCCGTGTTGGGTGAAGATTTGTTTGCAGCCTTGCCCATCAAAGAATATGGCAAGCAAATGGCCGAACGTGCCAGCGTTCAAAAGGTCAACGCCGATCGCAAAGTCAACGCCGAGTTGATGGCGTCAAAAAACAAACCCGCTTAAGCAAGCAGCTCAGTGCTCGCGTGGCACATCCGATGCCATGCGATGCACCCATTGGCTGACAGAAAAAGCCAAAATCACGCCAGCCAAACCACACCAATGCAACCAGTGCATGGCGTCGTGCTGAATCAACCAACCGCCGCCAGCCGAGCCAATGGCTTGCCCCAAATAAATGGCCGAGGTGTTCAGCGCCACCGAGCCAGCAGACAAGGCAGGTGAGAGTTGAATCAGTCGTGCTTGTTGTGCCGAATTGGTGGCAAACATGCCCAACCCCCAAGGCGTGATGACACACAGCGCCAGCCAGACCGAGTTGCCCAAAGACCAACCCAGCATGCTCACGGCAATCAGACTCAAGGTCATGTGTACCGCACGTGCTGAGCCGATTCGATCCACGTACTTGGAGAGCAACACATTGCCCAACAAGCCGCAGGCGCCAAACCAGCCAAAAATCAAACTCAACTCAGCCGGTGAGGGCGACAAGGTTTGCTTGAAGTAAGGGGCAAAGTAAGCCGTCAAAAAGAACTGACCCGAGCCGCTCAGCACGGTCACCAACACCGTCAACATCAAGGTTTTCGAGCCCAAGGTTTGGCGCCAAGCCGACACCGACATCACGGGCGGGCTCAGCCGCCGTGGGGTGACCCACCAAACCCAAGCAGCGCTGATGAGCGACAACACCGACAAAATGACAAACACCGAGCGCCAACCGTAAACCTCACTGATCCAAGCAGCCATCGGCGTGCCAATGACGGAGGCCACCGACCAGCCCAAAAATACAAAAGTAATGGCACGTCCGCGCTTGTGAGGTTCTGCCAGTTGCCCAATGCACGCCGCCGCTTGAGGCGTGAATATGGCGGGTGAAATCATGGCCAGGACGCGAAAAATCAAAATGCCTTCAAACTCAGGCATCACCACGCAAGCCAAGTGGCACACGCTGTACCAAACCATCACCCACGTCAGCAATTGATGGCGGTCTTGTTTTCGCAAAATGGTGGCAAAAACGGGGGCGCTCAAGCACATCAAAATCGAACCGGCGGTGATCAAAAATCCGGCGCCAGCGATCGAAATGTGCAGGTCTTGGCTGATGTCATTGAGTGCGCCCGGCACCATCAACACGCCAAATCCGATGACAAAGTTGCCGAATAAAAACGACCAAAGCAGTGAATCGTGATGGCGTGGCATGGGTTCAGCGGCGCACTTGAAGCGCGCCAGGGTTCACGATGTTGGTGGGCGTTCCTTTGATGAAATTGACCACATTGTCAAATGCTGACCCAAAGTAAAGCTCATAACTCTCTTGCTCGACATAGCCGATATGTGGCGTGCAAATACAGTTTTCTAGCCGCAGCAAGGCGTGGCCTTGCAAAATGGGTTCGCTCTCAAACACATCAATCGCGGCCATGCCCGGGCGCCCACGATTGAGCGCAGCAAGCAATGCGTCGGGTTCAATCAATTCGGCGCGCGACGTGTTGACCAACAAGGCGGTGGGCTTCATCAAACTCAAATCGGTTGCGGTCACGATGTTGCGGGTTTGATCGTTCAGGCGCAGATGCAAGCTCAAAATGTCTGCGTCGGCAAAAAAATCCTCGCGACTGGGTGCCACTTCTAAACCATCTTGCGCGGCTTTGGCGCGAGAAGCCTCGCTGCCCCAAAGCAAGACGCGCATGCCAAAAGCTTTTCCGTAACCCGCCAGCAGCTGACCAATTTTTCCGTAGCCCCAAATGCCCAGCGTCTTGCCGCGCAAAACTTGACCCAGCCCAAAGTTGGTCGGCATGGCGCTGGATTTCAGCCCCGCTTGTTGCCAAGCGCCGTGTTTCAAGTTGCTGATGTATTGCGGC
>CAIYFE010000138.1 GCA_903925445.1 uncultured Burkholderiales bacterium
ACCATCAAGGCCGTTTGTCCAAACACACGTGCTTTGGCTTTTGCATACGCTGCCATTTCGCCGTGCCAATCCAAGTGGTCTTGCGTCACGTTCAAAACAGTTGCAGCCGTGGGTTCAAAGTTTGTAACGCCTTCCAATTGAAAACTCGACAACTCCAACACCCAGACTTGAGGCAAGTAAGGATCATCGGGCGGTGGTGGCGGTGGTGGCGTCAGCGCAGGCAACTCGGGCTCAAACGCTGCTTCATCGGCGGGTTCGATCGGTTCGAGTCCTTCTAAACTTTCTTGCGCAGGCGTAACTGGTTGCGTGGGCACTTCGGTTGGTGCATCGACCAACTCTTGCGCGGCTTTGTTGAGCGCCTCGATTTCAGCTTTTGTTTGCTCGGCCGCTGCAAGATCCAATGCTTGCGCCAAGGTATCCAACAGCGTTGGCCCAATATTGCCTGCCATGGCCACACGCAAGCCAGCCCGCTCGAGCAACTGCGCCGTCAACGATGTGACCGTGGTTTTGCCATTGGTGCCGGTGATGGCCAGCACTTTGGGGTGATAAGCGCGAGACGCTTGGAGCTCGTTCATCGCTTGTGCAAACAGCGTCAACTCCGTGCCCACCCAAAGTCCTGCATCCAACGCGGCTTGCCACAAAGGCGCCACAGACTGCGGTGAGAGTCCCGGACTTTTGAACACCGCGCGGACATCGGTGCCGGCAATGAAGGCCGCTTCAAAGTTACCGTGCACAAAACTCACTTGCGGCAATTCTGAACGCAGCAACGCCAACTGGGGAGGCGCTTCGCGCGTATCCAGCACAGTAACTTGCGCGCCGCAGCGCACGCACCAACGCGCCATCGCCAGGCCGGAGTCTCCTAAGCCCAGAATCAGCACCGATTGGTTTTCGAGTCCTTGCATCAATTCCTCATCTCAACTTCAACGTGGACAAACCCACCAAGCACAACAGCATGGTGATGATCCAAAAACGAATCACAACTTGCGTTTCTTTCCAACCATTTTTTTCAAAGTGGTGATGCAATGGCGCCATCTTGAGCAAGCGCCGACCTTCACCAAATTTCTTTTTCGTGTATTTGAAGTAGCTCACTTGCAGCATGACCGAGACAGCTTCTGCAACAAAAATTCCGCCCATGATGGCCAGCACGATTTCTTGACGCACGATCACAGCAATCGTGCCCAGCGCACCTCCCAAGGCCAACGCCCCCACATCGCCCATGAACACTTGAGCCGGATGTGCGTTGAACCACAAAAAGGCCAAACCCGCGCCCGCCATGGCCGCACAAAAAATCATCAACTCCCCCGAGCCAGGAATGTGGGGGAACAGCAAATACTTCGAATACACCGCACTGCCCGTGACGTACGCAAACGCGCCCAAAGAAGAACCCACCATGACCACGGGCATGATCGCCAACCCGTCCAAGCCATCGGTCAAATTGACGGCGTTGCTTGAGCCCACGATGACCAAGTAGGTCAGGATGACAAATCCAAACACGCCCAGCGGGTAGCTCACTTCTTTGATAAAGGGCAGCAGCAATCCCGCTTTGGGGGGCAAATTCACATCAAAACCGGATTGCACCCATGACGAGAACAACTCCAACACCCGCAAGTTGTTGCTCTCCGAAATGCTGAACACCAAGTACAAGGCGGCGGTCAATCCAATGACCGATTGCCAAAAATATTTTTCCCGCGAACGCATGCCTTCTGGGTCTTTGTTGACCACTTTGCGCCAGTCATCGACCCAACCGATGGCGCCAAATCCCAAGGTCACGATCAACACAATCCAGACAAATCGATTGCTCAAATCGGCCCACAGCAAAGTTGAAATTGCGATGCCAATCAAAATCAAAACACCACCCATGGTGGGCGTGCCGCTTTTGACCAAATGCGTTTGCATTGCGTACTCGCGCACGGGCTGGCCAATCTTGAGTGCTGTCAAACGTCGAATGACAGCGGGTCCCGCAATCAATCCGATCAGCAAGGCCGTCAGCGCCGCCATCACAGCCCGAAACGTGATGTATTGAAACACCCGAAAAAATCCATATTCAGGTGCTTGCGCTTGAAACCATTGCGCCAATGTCAACAACATGGAGTGTTTTCCTTTTGAGCTTGTGTCGCGGCTTCAACGGCTTGAATCACCCGCTCCATCTTCATAAACCGTGAACCCTTGACCAAGAAGCTGGCCGTTGTTGGCAACAAGGCCAACACCTGCGCATTCAAGCTGTCAATGTCTTTGAAATGTTGCGCCGCCTGCCCTGCGGCTTGTGCCGTGTGCTGCGTCAATTCGCCCAGACACAACACGTGGTCGATGTTTTTTTCCAGGGCGTATTGGCCAACTTCTTGATGGAATTCTTGACCTTGATCGCCCACTTCGCCCATGTCGCCCAACACCAAAACACGAGGTGCAGGCAGTTCAGCCAACACATCAATGGCGGCTCGCACCGAATCTGGGTTGGCGTTGTAGGTGTCGTCAATGCCGGTCATGGCGCGGCCTTGACAAGTCACACCCAACGCACGTGAGCGCCCTTTGACCGGTTCAAAGGCATTGAGACCTTGGGCAATTTTTTCAATTGCAATGCCTGCACCCAGTGCTGCTGCGGTTGCAGCCAATGCATTGCTGACGTTGTGCCGTCCGGCAATGTGGAGTTTGACATTCAACTTGCCTGCCGGTGTGTTGGCCTCGATCCACCAATGGTCTTGATGCCACTGGGCATGCAACAAATACACCTCGGCCGCCGTGGCATCGTTGCGCATGGAAAACCGCAAACAGGAGCGTTGCGCCGCCAAGTTTTGCCAGATCGGTGTGTAAGCATCGTCTGCAGGAAACACCGCAACGCCCTGTGCTGGCAAAGCCGCAATCACTTGCCCATTTTCTTGTGCGACGGCTTGCACCGTGTCCATGAATTCTTGATGCTCACGTTGCGCGTTGTTGACCAATGCCACACTGGCTTGCGCTATGGCAGCCAACCCAGCGATCTCGCCAGGATGGTTCATGCCCAACTCCACCACGGCTGCTTGGTGATGCGCACGCAAGCGAAACAAGGTCAGCGGCACACCAATGTCGTTATTGAAATTGCCTTGCGTTGCCAAAGCCGCCTCGCCCCATGCAGCCCGCAAGATCGAGGCAATCATTTGTGTGACGGTGGTTTTGCCATTGCTGCCAGTGACTGCAATCAACGGCAACGTGTATTGAGCTCGCCAGGCGCGCGCCAATTGACCCAAGGCAAGACGGGTGTCCGGCACTTCAACACCCGATAAATGCGCTTGCTCCAACCCTGTTTGTGCCAAAGCAGCCACAGCGCCCGTGCTTGCCACTTCAGGCAAGAAGGCATGGGCATCAAAACGCTCACCTTTGAGGGCAACAAACAAATCGCCTGCTTGCAAGGTGCGGCTGTCCGTGTGAACGCGCGACACGCTCACATTGCCCGACCCCACCAAACGCGCATGGGGCAACCACGTTTGTATCTGCTGCAAAGTCAAATTCATTTCAGACATGTGCCCTCCGTTGCGCCACGGCACGCTGTGCGTGCGCCACATCGCTGAAGGGATGTTTTACGCCTTGAATTTCTTGGTAGTCCTCGTGCCCTTTGCCTGCCAACAAAATCACGTCTTGCGCGTGTGCGGCTTGAATGGTTTGCGCAATGGCTTGTGCGCGATCGGCAATGACTTGGATGTTGTGTGTGTGTTTCAAACCAGCTTGCATGTGCGCCAAGATCTGCATGGGATCTTCGCTGCGTGGGTTGTCACTGGTCAGCACGACGTGTGCGGCATGTTGTTGGGCAGCAGCAGCCATCAACGGACGTTTGCTTGCATCGCGATCGCCGCCACAACCCAAGACACAAGTCACTTGCGCGCCGCGCATTTGCGCCAAGGGTTGTAAAGCCACAATCGCTTGTTCTATCGCATCTGGCGTGTGCGCGTAATCCACCACCACCAAAGGTGACTGCGTCACCACTTGCATGCGGCCTGGCACGCTGGGCAAGTGGTGACATGCAGCCACCGCATCTTTGAGGCCATAGCCCATGGCGCGCAAGGCCGCCACAACACCCAATAAATTGCTGATGTTGTAGGCACCCACAAACTGCGTTGCCAAAGCCACTTTCTCATCTGCTTCGCAAACCTGAAAACTCAAACCATGTTCGGTGTATTCAATCTCGCATGCGCAGACATGCTGTTGATTGCGTGCCGCATCAGCTTGCAAACCCACCGTCCACAGCGCAAAGTCTTTGCGTTGCGACAGCGACTCGGCCAGGATCTGCCCCTTGGCATCGTCAACATTGATCACCGCAGCTGGCAATCCTTCCCAATCGAACAAGGCTTTTTTGGCTTCCCAGTAACGCTGCATATCGCCGTGGTAATCCAAATGATCTTGGGTGAAATTGGTGAACACCGCCAAGCGAATGTGCGTGCCATCGAGTAGATGCTCTGCTATGCCAATCGATGACGCCTCAATCGCGCAAGCCTGCACGCCTTGCACTACAAAGTCTTTCAAACGCGATTGCAGCAGCACAGGATCAGGCGTTGTCATGCCCGTCAATTGCAATTGCCCTGCTTCACCTATCCCCAAAGTACCCACCATGGCGCAACGTTGGTTCAGATTTTTCAAGGCGTGCGCCAGCCACCAAGCCGTCGATGTTTTGCCATTCGTTCCAGTGACCGCCAGCACTTGCAGTTGTCGACTTGGATGCTCAAAGTAAGCCGAAGCAATCCACCCGCTTTGTGCTTTCAAGTCTGCAACTGCAGCCACCGCTTGGGTGTTGAGCTTGTCTTCTTGCGCCCACTCAAAAGCTTGCAAGCCTTCGCGTTCGACCACACAAGCCGCTGCGCCTTGTTGGATCGCTTGTGGCACATACGCGCGGCCATCTGTCACGCCGCCTGGCCAAGCAATGAAGCCATCACCCGCTGTCACTTGCCGACTGTCCGTGTGCAAGCAGCCACGCACGCGCGATTTCAACCAAGCTGCCACGTCGTTGTAAGTGTGGAGTTCTTGCATCAAAACTCCTCCTTTTCAACTTGTGTCACCACTTGCGGTTTGACCGCCATGTCGGGTTGCACACCCATCATGCGCAAAGTTTGTTGAACGGTTTGACTGAAGACCGGCGCAGCCACATCGCCGCCAAAATAAACGCCATCGGAAGGTTCGTCCACCATCACAGCCACCACAATGCGCGGGTTGTCAATGGGTGCGATGCCGACAAAAAAGCCCCGGTATTTTTTGCTGGCGTAACCTTTGCCTTCTTGCTTGTGAGCTGTTCCAGTTTTTCCACCCACCGAATAACCCATTGTTTGAGCCTTTGGTGCAGTCCCGCCGGGACCTGTGACCATGTGCAGCATTTTCAAAATGGCTTCCACATTTTTTTGTGAAAAAACGCGCGCATTGGCCGCCACATCGCCATCGCGTTTGAGCAGCGTGACAGGAATCAATTCACCATGTCGAGCAAACACGGTGTAGGCCTGTGCCAATTGAAATAAGCTGACCGACACGCCGTAGCCATAACTCATCGTGGCTTGCTCAATGGGTTTCCACGTTGTGTAATTTCTCAGACGTCCAGCAACTGCGCCAGGAAACGGCACTTGTGGTTTTTGCCCAAAACCAACTTGGGTGTAAGCCTCCCACATGTCGTGGGGTTGCATTTGCAACGCAATTTTGGCGGTGCCAATGTTGCTGGACTTTTAAATCACTTCGTTGACAGAAATCAACCCATGCGCATGCGAGTCACTGATGACAGAGGTGCCAATTTGGTATTTGCCAGGACCCGTTTGGATCATGGTTTCGGGCGTGACCAAGCCTTTGTCTAAAGCCAGCGTCACCACAAAAGGCTTCATGGTGGAGCCGGGTTCAAACGTATCGGTCAACGCACGGTTGCGCAACTGCGCGCCGGTTAAGCTGCCCCGCTTGCCAGGGTCGTAGCTGGGGAAGTTGGTCAAGGCCAGAACTTCTCCCGTTTTGATGTCGACCACCACCACGCTGCCCGCCGCAGCCTTGTGCTGCTGAACTGCTTCTTTGATTTTTTCGTAAGCGAAGTACTGGATCTTGCTGTCAATGCTCAGCTGCAAATCTTGGCCATCTACAGGCGGCACCATGTCGCCCACATCTTCCACCACACGACCCAATCGATCTTTGATCACCTGACGCGATCCAGCCTTGCCACCCAAGTCTTTGTTGAAGGTCAACTCGACGCCTTCTTGACCCACGTTCTCCACATTGGTGAAGCCCACCACATGCGCAACAGCTTCGCCTTCAGGATAAATGCGCTTGTACTCTTTGCGGTCGTAAACGCCCTTGATCTTCAATTCGGCAATTTGCTTGGCCACTGACTCATCAACTTGTCGCTTGAGCCACACAAAACTCTTGTCTTCGTCTTGTAATTTTTTATCGAGTTCAGTCTGTGAAAGCCCCAGCAACTTGGCCAAGGTTTTGAGCTTGGCGGGGTCACGTTCGATGTCTTCCGGACTGGCCCAAATGCTGGGCATGGGCACGCTGGACGCCAAGATGTGACCATTGCGATCCAGAATTCGCCCTCGACTGGCGGGCATGTCCAAGGTGCGCAAAAAGCGAACCGTGCCTTGCTTCTTGAAAAATGCGTTGTCAATCACCTGCACATACGCAGCACGCACCACCAATCCCAAAAAACCCAAGGCGATCACCGCCACCACAAACTGGCTGCGCCACACAGGTGTTTTGCTTGCAAGCAAGGGACTGCTGGTGTACTGAACGCTGCGAATGCTCATTTCTGAACCTCCGCAGCCGATGCGGCCGATGCACCGCCGACCGTCGCATACTGCGTGATGGCCGGCGTGATGGATCGCATGTGCAGTTGATCACGCGCCAACTTCTCCACGCGCAAAGGCGTTGCTTGAGCTCGCCGCTCCACATCAAGGCGGTCGTTCTCGATGTCCAAGCGCCGCGCCTCACTGTTGGCACGATCAATTTCGGTGGTCAACGAACGCGATTCATATTGCGTGCGCACCAAATACAAAGCGCTGCACATGACCGCAACCAACAAGACCAAGCTGAGGCGACTCATGCAGCCTCCTTGTCAGAAGTGTCCAAGCGCTTGGCGACACGCAAAATGGCGCTGCGCGAACGCGGATTGACTTTCACTTCTTGCTCGGTGGGCTTGATGCGCTCAATGGCCTCAAAGTCCATGATCTTGGGCGCGGCAAACGGCGCGCGACGGTCGTACACCTCACGCGAATGTTGCGTGATGAATTGCTTGACGATGCGATCTTCCAGAGAATGAAAACTGATCACAGCCAATCGACCTTCGGGGCGCAAGACCTGCAACGAAGCGCTCAACGCTTGTTGCAACTCCTCAAGCTCGGCGTTGATGAAAATCCGAAAAGCCTGAAATGTGCGCGTTGCAGGATCCTTGCCCGGCTCGCGGGTTTTGACCG
>CAIYFE010000139.1 GCA_903925445.1 uncultured Burkholderiales bacterium
CCACCGGACAAGCCATCAAGCTGCATTGGATAGTGACACAAGAGCAGGCTTTCGACGTTTTGGCTTTCACCTGGCAAAGCAATTACTTATTGATTGCGTCGTACATGACCTTGTTGTTTGTCAACTTCGGTTATTTCGGTTTTGTCCTTGAAAAGGTAGAAAAGCTCAAAGGTGAAGCCCAAACCAAAGAGCGAATTTCGGCTTGGTATTCCAACGAGTTATTCAAACTGAATCAAACCCTGCAAGAAACCGTTGTCGAAAAAGAGGAATTGCTGCGCAACCTCACGCTTTCCAACAAGGCCATTGGCATGGGCGCCTTGGCCGGCGCCTTGGCGCACGAGCTCAACCAACCCCTCACGGCCATTGGTTTAGAAGCGCAAACCCATTTGATGCGCCTTGAACAAGACCACGCCCTTGATGCAACAGATCTTCGTGCGAGCCTGGGCTACATCAACAACGACGCCAAGCGAGCTGCTGACATCATTCGAAAATTGCGCGTGATTTTTAACCGCGAATCCAGTGGCTTTCAAAAACTGCAGGTGCTGGATTTGATTCACGACGTGTGCGCACTGGCTCTGCCAGAAGCGCAGCGCTCGGGCATTGCCATTGACGTTGAATGCGACCCAGCGCAATTCATTCATGCAGATCCCACGCAGCTGCACCAAGTGCTTTTGAATTTACTCACCAATGCAATTCACAGCGTTCAGCAACGCGCTTTGCTGGACAACTGCGATGGCAAGATTTTGATCAGCACAACCGTGCAAAGTTCACGCATCGTATTAAGCGTGCAAGACAATGGCACTGGTTTTCCGAAAGACTGGAAGCCTCAACAGCTGGAAATATTTGAATCCAATCGCCCGCGAGGCATGGGCATTGGCTTGTGGCTGAGCCACAAAATTGTTCAGTTGCACGGCGGGCAACTGAACTTTTTCAATCTCGCCCCTTGCGGTGCAAAAGTCAGCGTTGACTTTGCCAACGCCGAGCAAATGCACATTGGCTAGCGATCAACCGCCTTTGCTAGGACGTTTGCCTGGGTTCTTTTTGCTGCGTGTTGCCACACCACGTTCCAAACTCACGCGCTGACCGCGACCAGCGGTGCGAGGTGCAGTGCCAGGAAGTGGAACAGGCGCTGGAGTACGTTTGCGATCGGCTTCGGTGACGATTTTGTTTCCCATTTTTATTTTCCAAAGAGTGAAGTAAAACCCGTAATTAGGCCACATCTTGTGGCCATTTTTGCAGTCAACGTTGAAAATTAACGCGCAACGCGTGGTTTAGGCGTGCGTTTTTTGGCATCAAACCCACCCCCGAAAGGTTTTGCACTTGATCGCGCGGGTTTGTCAAACGGCGTACGTCCAGCCTCAAAACCGACTTGACGGGGGCCGCGTGCTGGACGGTCATCAAAGCTGCGCGGTGCGGCATTGCGATTGTCAAACCGGTTGTCAAAGCGGTCATTGCCACCGCCGCCACCAAAGCTGCGACGACCTTCAAATTTGCCACCGCCTTTGCGACCACCAAAGCCATCGTTGCCGCGGCCACGCTCCAAGCGCTGGGTAGGCTCCAAGCCAGGAATCACTTCGACCGCAATGGGTTGGCGTGTGTAGGCTTCGATGTCAAAGATTTTGCGTTTGTCGCGGAATTCCGCCATCGTGATGGCCAAACCGTCACGACCCGCGCGACCCGTGCGGCCAATGCGGTGGGTGTAGTCTTCGGATTTCATGGGCAAGCCAAAGTTGAACACGTGCGTGATGGTGGGCACGTCAATGCCGCGCGCGGCCACATCGGTGGCGACCAAAAACTGCACTTGTCCTTGGCGCAAGGCCATCAAGCGGCGATTGCGCAAACCTTGGCTCAATGCGCCATGCAAGGCAACCGCGGAGAAGCCGTCTTGTTGCAAATCGTTGGCCAAGCCGTCGCATTCGATTTGGGTGCTGGCAAAAATAATGGCTTGGTCAATCGCTGGATCGCGCAACCAATGGTCGAGCAATTTGCGTTTGTGGTGAGCGTTGTCCGCCCAATGCAGCACTTGGCGGATGTTGTTGTGTTTTTCTTGTGGCGAATCGATTTGAACGCGCTGCGGTTGACGCATCACGCGGGTGGCCAGCTGTTGAATGCGGGGCGCGAAAGTGGCACTGAACATCATGGTCTGGCGACGGTCGATGGTGAGCTGGTTGATCTCGGCCAAATCGTCCGAGAAACCCAAATCCAACATGCGGTCGGCTTCGTCGACCACCAAAAACTGCACTTGGTCCAACTTGATTAGCCTGGAACGCTGCAAATCGAGCAAGCGCCCTGGCGTTGCCACGACCAAGTTTGCGTTTTGCAACTTGGCAATTTGCAATTGGTAAGGCATACCGCCGACCACATTGGCCACGCGCAAACCGCGGCAATGCTTGACCAATTCGATGGCGTCGTGCGCGACTTGTTGCGCCAATTCGCGGGTGGGACAAACCACCAAAGCGCCTGGCGTAGGGGCTTTGAAGTTGCGGGGGTTGGTGGGGTCTTTGCGGCGCGCGCGTTTGGGCGCAGGCTCGCCATTTGCGGCGGCGGCGTCAACTTGGGCTTGCCACTCGGCGTTTTCTTTGGCGTTTTGAGCGTGCATTTGCTCAATCAAGGTGTTGAGCACAGGCAACAAGAAGGCTGCGGTTTTGCCGCTGCCGGTTTGGCTTGAGACCATCAAGTCGTTGAACTTGCCTTCAGTGCCATTGGTTTTGGCCAAAGGAATGGTTTTGGATTGCACCGTGGTGGGCTGGGTGTAACCCAAGTCTTTGACAGCCGCGACCAGCTCTGGCGCGAGGCCGAGCAGTTCAAAACCATTGGGTTCGGCTTGCACGGGTGCAGCCAAAGTTTCGTCAGAAATAGAAATATCTGCTGGAACAGCGTCCAGCTCAAAAGAGTCAGTCATGTTTTATCCGCGAGCCTTGAGGGCTGCGGCCTTCGTGGAAGGTTGAACAACATCAACCATCAAACGAAGTTCTACGCTGAAGGACTCAGCGCGGGCGGCTCTGCTAAATGAGCCCTTTGTGTGTGAGGAAGATGCGCGAACATTGATTCGGCGCCTCATGCGCCGATCAAGCCCGCTATTGTCGCACAGATTCGGGAAAACCCCGAATCTTTTTTTAAAACATCGCGCTCAACTCCAACCAAGCGCGCAATTTGGAGGTCGATGACACCGAATCCGGTGCACCACCGAGCGGCGTGGCCAAAGAGCACTTGACGCGCATGTTGCGCGCTGTAGACCAATTCAAGCCAACCCCAGCGCCAGCCAATTGAGCCGAGTTGTTGCCCGCTCCCGGCCAAGGATAAGCGTTGATGTTGACGGTTGCGTAGTCAAAAAATGCCAAACCTTGAAGTCGCCCCGGACCCAGCGCTCCCAAGTTGCGGCGCAACTCAAACGAAGTATCCAAACCGACATCGCCGGTCACAGCGCTCACGTCGTAGGCTCTGACGCTGTTGGGGCCGCCCACGATGAGTTTTTGGGAGGGGTCCAAGTTCACGCTGGACTTTTGACCTGTCACGCGGACAAAAAAATCATCGCCACTTTTGAGCGTTTGCAAATGCATGACGGTGAAGCTCAGTTTTGAAAAATTGCCTTGCGTGTAGGCGCTGGCCAAATCGCTGGCTTGGGCATCGGCATCGTCAAACGCGAGCGAACCTGTGGTGCCTGCTACGCGCCACGTGGTGGAGCGCCCCTCGCTGGTTCGGTCGCCCGTTGCGCTGAAAACAAACGCCGACAAATGACGCTTGTTGGTTGTGTTGGAGGCGTCAATGTCGTCTTCGAGTTGCGTGCGATCTGCTTGCACTTGAAACGCCACGTTTTGATTGAGGCTGCGAATCCAAGGGTATTTGAACCAAGCGCTCATGACTTGCGCTGTGCCATGACTGCCCGATGCTTGTGCCGCACCGCCCAGGTTGTAATTCATGTTTGAGAGGGAAGCCCCGGCGCGTGAACCGCCCGGCAAAGCCACACCTTCGTATGAGAAGTTGGTGTAACTCAAGCCCGAACCTGTGCTCAGGGTGTTCACGCTGGCCACGTCACCACGGTGCAAGGGGTTGAGCCAATTCAAGTTGGTGCTCAAGCGGTTGCGTCCGGTGTAGGCGTTGCCTGCGGTGTCCAACATACCGCGCCCGGTCAGTGGCGAGTCGCCGGCGGGTTTGGTGTCAATGTCCAAATCGCTTTCACCCACGCGCCCCCCGGGTTTGACCAGCGACTCAGCGGTCAGTCCGGGCAGGTCGGTGAGCAACAAAATGGCGCGTTCAACGCCGTCTTGCATGATCAACTCACCACGCGTCAAGGCACCGTTGACGATGCCTTGGAGCACGTCGGGCTCAATGATGCTTTTATTTTTGAGTCGAACCCGTCCCAAACGCGCTTCCACGACCTGCACGCGAACCACGCCGTTGACAATTTTTTGCGCAGGAATGATGGCTCGCGTCAGCGAATAACCATGATTTTGGTAATGATCGCTGATGCGTTGCGCCACGGTCATCAAACCAGCCAAGCCCATGGGCTGACCCTCTTGATCAGCAATCAATGCATGCAGCTTCTCTGTGCTGTAAACCGTGTTGCCTTCAATCACAAAGCGACGCACCAAAAATGGTTTGGTGTCGCTGTACTGCTCTTGCTCAGCAGGACGCGGCAAGGCCTCTATGTTGCGCCCGGGCGACAACGGCTGACTTTGCGGAACTTGTTGCAACAAACTGCCAGCCCCCAGGGCGGGTGCATCCGCTGCAACGGCTGATTGACCTGCGCCTGCGGCCATGGCACACCAAGCCACGCCTAACGCACCTTTGCGAATTTTCATAATTTCTAACTAACTTTTTTACTTAAACATCAATCATACGTCATCATTTTTGGCAATTTAGTTCCAAGCCTTGTAGAAGTTAGATTTAACTGCGTCGGAAATACAAGTTCTTGCAACAAGACCGCCTTGGATCCGCCATCTTGTGCGTCATCGGCTGAAGACAAAACGAAGTTGCTGCTGCCCGCCGCAGGTCGTGCCAATGCAATCACCACGGGCGCAGAAACGGGGGCTGCTGTGCTTTGCAACGCTTGGGACGCTGCGTTGTTCAACTTAGGAGGCGTGATGCTGGCTTTGGCCAAGGTTTGGCTTGTGCTTGACAAGCTGAAGTTGACGGGGTTGGCCAAAACGGGGCTCAAGCCAATCACTTTGTTGGCACCGACCTCTGGCGTTGCAAAAGCCGCTGTGATGGTGTAGCCCGTGAAGGCAACGGGCGCAGCCAGACTGCCGTTGGCTTTGGTGGCGTCGCCGTACTGCACGGCGGCAGAACCACCCGCGATCGTTGCAGCGGTGGTTTTGTCATAGGCCTTATCAACGCCCGTGACACCTGAAATGGTGACCAACGCTGGCGTGATGTTGGCCGATGTGCTGCTTTGCTGCGAGCTTGAGCTGGTCGTTGGTGTTGTCAACGCGTAGTTTTGCGTGTCCTTCAACACGGTTGTCAAATTCACGGTCTTTGCCGTTCCCACATCGGCAGTGGTGAACGTTCCTTTTTCGGTGTAAGCCGTGAAGGCTTGGCTCAAAGTAGAGCCATCGGCTTTGCTGGCGTCTCCCAACAACACCGTGCCAGTGCCAGCGGTGACAGCGGCATTGGTGGTTTTGTCGTACACCTTGTTGGAGGCCGTGACGCCATTGACCGTGACTTGCGCGGCTGAAATATTGGCCTTGGTGGAAGTTTGATTGGAGCTGCTTGTCGACAGCATGTAATTGGCATTCCCGCCCAACACAAAACTCACAGTTTTGCCCGTGCCCACGTTGGCATCTGAAAACGCCCCCGTGAGCGTGTAATCCGTGCTTTTGAGCGCGGTGGCCGTGCTGGCTACAGCGCCGTTGGCTTTGGTCGAATCCCCCAACTGAACGGTCGCCGTGCCGAGCGTGAGTTTGGCGTTGGTCGTGGTGTCGTAGACCTTGTTCGAAGCGATCACCCCGCTGATCGTGACCATCGCTTGCAAGATGTCTGCGCTGGCTGTGGTTTGCGAGCCGGTGCTTGCCAACGCATAATTTTTATCGGTCACGTTGGTCGAAATTGACACCGCTTTGGCAATCCCCGCATCGGGCGATGTGAAAGTGCCCGTGACGGTGTAACCGCTGGCCAATTGTGTGGGCGTTGCGAGCGAGCCATCTAGCTTGGTGGCGTCGCCCAATTGCGCCATCGCTTTTGAGCTGGTGACCGTGGCGTTTTTGGTGGTGTCATAGACCTTGCCGGAAACGACCACATCGCTGACGGTCACTTGTGCTGCTGAAATTTTTGCAGTCGTTGTGCTTTGGCTTGATGTGGCCAACGCATAGTTGGTTTTATCGCTCAACGCCGTCGTCAAATTCACGGTGGAAGAATTCGTGCCCGTAATGGCTGCGCTGCTGGCAAAGCTACCCGTCACGGTGTAGCCCGATGTGTAAGAGCTGGCTGCCAAGGTCGAGCCATCCGCTTTGGATGAGTCCCCCAGAACCACAACCGCCGAACCTTGGTTGGTGATCAACGCGCCCGTGGTGGTGTCGTACACCTTGTTGGACGCTGTCACGCCACTGACCTTGACTAGGGCTTGGCTGATGTTTGCAGTGGCTGTGGTTTGGCTACTGCTGGACAAAACGTAGTTGGTGTTGCCCAGCGAAGTTGCCAAGTTGACAGTTTTTGCGGCACCGGCTGTAGCGTCAGAAAAAGCACCCTTGACGGTGTAATCGGTGAAAGCGGTGGGGGAGGAGGTTGACGCATTTTTTCCATCCCATGCGCCCAAGCTCACCGTGGCAGAGATGTTGTTGTTTTTGATCGATGCATTGGTGGTGCCGTCATACACCTTGTTGTTGGCGACCACACCCGTGACGGTCACTTGCGCTTTGTCAATCGTCAACGTACCCGATTGGTAATTGAAGATGTAGCCGTCTTGGGTGGTGCCGTTTTTCAAGCCACCGGCTGTGATCGTGTAGGTGCCTGCGTTGCTCGCCCCCTTCGATGTGCCTGCGTCGTAATTCAAATTGCTGGTGTCTAGGTTACGTTCGTCATAGCTTTTATCGCCTGAATACGTTTTCACACCATTGCCACCGCTGAATGTGTAGCCGCCATAAGTTAACGCGAGGTCATTGGCCTTGACCACCACATGCGTCATCAGTCCTTGCAAAACCGGACCGTTGTCACCTGCCAACCATGTTTGGGTGAGATCCCAACCAGCCTTGGTGGCCGTTGTCGATAAATCTGAGCTGAGGCTACCCGTCACGCCTGCCTGCGAAGCTGCGTTGCCCACACCGTTGCTTTGGCCTGTGCCATCGGTGCTCCACAAGTTGGCGGTGTAAGTTCCACCGCTGTCTTTCCCCACAAGCCCACCGACATTCGGGCCCGTTGCGCTGACTGCACCCGAGGCATACGAGTTGGCAACACTCCCGTTGTTGTTGCCCACCAAGCCGCCCACCGCATCTGCGCCGCTTACTGCGCCAGCGCTGTAGGCATTCGAAATAGAACCGCTGTTGTTACCCACCAAGCCGCCAACGTTCGAGTCTGAGCCCGTCACGCTTGCGGTGGCGTACACATGGCTCACGCTGCCGTCGTTCACACCCACCAAAGCGCCTACGTCACCCTTGCCCTGAACCGAGCCACCACTCAAGCCAATGTCACGCACCACACCGCCTTGACCCAAATGCCCAACCAAACCCACACCCGAAGCGTCCTGGTGGATGGCGATGTTTTGCACCGAATGCCCTAAACCAGCCAGCACGCCAGTGAAAGCGTTCGAAGCACCAATCGGTTGAAAGTCAATGCTCGAGGCGTCGATGTTGGAGCCCAAAGCATAGTTGCTCGTTGGATCGCTGTTTGCAATGGCTTGTAAACCAGCCGTGTCAGTGACCACGGTATAAGTTTGCTTCGAACCATCTGCCAGTTTGGTGGAGAAGTTCTGACCTGCTTGCAAGTAAACAGGCGCATTCACAAAATAATCGCCCGTTTTACCGCTGCCCTGCCCAAATTCAAGTGCCAGCTTTCCGCCTGAGTTGTGAGAGGCATCAATGGACGCATTGAGGTAGATGTTGTGATCTGCCGTCAAAGTCAGCGTGGTGCCACTGCTCCAGGTGATGGCGTCATTGACGTTGATGTCGCCTTGGGTGCCCGATGTGCCTTGTGCACTTTGAATTTGGAAGTTGTTGTTGGCCAATGCCGCGCTGACGGCCGTACCAGTCATGTCGCCACCGCTGGCTGCGACGGTGAAATTGTTGGGGTCGATCAGCCATGTGCCAGTTTTTCCGCTGGCTGCGCGGGTTGTGACCACGGCGCTGTCGCTGACTTTCACTTTGGCGGCACTGGTTTCGATGCGTCCGCCATTGCCACCTTTGGGCGCGCTGGCATCCAAGGTGCCGCCCACATTGACCGTTCCTGATTTCATGCCGCCCAACAGCTCAATCACGCCGTTACCTGCATCGCTGACGGTGCGCGCTTGAATCACGCCCGTGTTGTTGACCACGCTGGCGATCAAAGAATCTTTCGCGCCAGCGCTCATCAACACGTGACCGCCGTCGGCTTGAATCAAACCGCCGTTAAAGGCCAAGGCTTGCAATTGGTTTTCTTTGACCTGCAAGCCCATCAAGCGGTTGCCGTTGAAACTCAAACTGATGTTGCTGCCCGCCCCCAAAGCCACCGTGCCGCCATAGGCAATGATGCTGCCGGTGTTGCTCACCTGCGCGCCCAACAATGCCACGCCACCGTTGTTGGCCGTGATGGTGCCCGCGTTGCTCACGCTTGCGGCGCTGTTGCCTGAAAACACTTGGGCGTTCGACCCCACGACCGCGTCAGACACATCCAAGGTAGAAGCCACCAAGCCACCGACATTGATTTGCGAACCCTGACCAAACATCACGCCGTTGGGGTTGATCAAATACACCTGCCCATTGGCATTCAATTTGCCAAAGAACTCAGTCGCGCTGTTGCTCAAAACGCGGTTCACCGCCACCGAAGTGGCGCTGGGCTGGATGAAGTTGACCGTTTCATTCTTGCTGGTGTTCAAACTTGTCCAGTTGGCGGACATTTTTGAAGTTGTTTGATACACCGTGGTGGTGCTGACTCCCGCCGAACCCGTTTGCGTGATGCTGCCACCTCCGGAGGTGATCGACCAACCGGCAGGCGTCGCCCAAGCACCTGCGCCCAATACGGCACAAATGGCCATGACGACCGCGCTCTTTTTGCCAGAAGCGCCCTTGCCGCGAGAACGCGCCGTTTCAGGAGCCGTCACAAAACGCTGTGAAGCCTGATTCCAAACGAGTCGGTAAATATGATTCATGGCACTTCC
>CAIYFE010000140.1 GCA_903925445.1 uncultured Burkholderiales bacterium
CTGTCGTACAAATACACGGTGAACTTGCCTTGCTTGACGTTGCGATCCGAGGCGACGCCGACGATGCAGGTTTGCAAAGAAATTGTCGTGAGCTTGGTTTGTTGCTCAAAGTAATGCATCTCGCTTTGCAGCAACTCCAAAAACCAATCGCCCACCAAACCCTTGCACTCAAAATAATCTTGTTTGATTTCGTGGCGAACGGGCTCTGTCAAAGGCAAGTTGTTTTCGCCGATCAACAACATGGGCTGATCACCGGAGGTGGGCGCGGGCGGCATGGACTTGATTTCTTTGGCCTGAACGCCCCACAACAAGCAAGCAAAAATCAGAGCAATGAACTTGGGCATGTGACGGTTTCCTTTGCCAATCAGCTTACGCCAAAAAAGATTGGATCAATTGCCACTGCGCGGGCACGTTGAGCGCGGGCGCGTGACCGCATCCGTCAATCACCTCGGTGCGCAACAAACCGCGCGCGCCGGGGCCACGGGTTTTCATGCGCTCCAAGGTGTCGGGCAAGACCAGATCAGAAGTGGCTCCTCGCAACATCATGACCGGCATTTCCAGTGCGTCGTAGGTTGCCCAAGCGTCAAACTCGTTGTCGCGCTGAAACTGTTTCATGATGTTGGGGTCGTAATGGGGCGTCACACGCCCATCGGTCAGGCGACGGGTGGAGGTTTCGGCCAAGTGTCGCCACTGCGCGTCGTTGAGTTGACCAAAGGGTGCGTATGCAGTGCGGAAAAAAGCCTCCAACTCGGGCACGGTGTAAAACACGGGCGGTTGGCCTGCATAGGCTTTGATGCGCTCGATGGCCGCGCTGGCGAGTTCGGGCGCCATGTCGTTGAGCACCAAATGGCTGATGCGCCCTTTGAATGCGGGCCAGCGCAGTCCCGCGGCGCACATCATGCCAATGCCGCCCCCCATCGATGTGCCCACCCAACGGGCTTGTGCAATGTGGAGTTGATCCATCAAATCGAGCGCAATTTTTGCGTAGACCTCAAAGCAGTAATCTTGCGCGGGATTGGCGCTCCATTGGCTCAAGCCTCGGCCAATGGTGTCTGGGCAAATGACGCGGTAGTCAGGCGCGAGTTGTTGCGCCAACTCATCAAAGTCGCGTCCAGTGCGCGCCAAACCATGCCACGCGATGACCACGGGCGCGTGTTCATCGCCCCAGGCTGTGTAGTGCACATTGAACGCGCCGCATTGCACGTAGTGCGAACTGGGTTGAGCCAAAACTGTCATTGAGAACCACTCCTTAAACGACCCACGATGCCGCTTGGAAAATAATAAACCGCCAACACAAACAGCAAGCCCAACCACAGCAACCAGCGCTCGGGTGAGATCAAGGCCGACACCACGCCCAAGCGATCGTCGCCCAGCATGCCCATGAGCCCTTCGTGCGCAATTCGCAACAGGTCTTGCAAGTAACTTTGCGCTGTCATGAACAAGGCCGATCCGATGGCCGCACCGTACAAGCTGCCCATGCCGCCAATGACCACGATCAACAGCACATCCATCATGACCTCGAAAGACAACGACGTGTCCGGGCCGTTGTAACGCAACCAAAGCGCCAACATCGCACCCGCCAAACAGGCATACAGCGCTGAAATCACGCTGGCCAAGGTGCGATAAACCACCACCGGGTAACCAATGGCTTCGGCACGAAATTCGTTTTCTCGTATCGCTTGCAACACGCGCCCCAAAGGCGAATTGACAATGCGCAGCAAAGACAAAAACGCCACCACCGCCACCACCAGCAACAGGTAGTAGCACAGCAAACGCCCGTCAAGGCTCACACCCCACAAAGGTTCATCAAAAAACTCCGTGCTGGGCGACAGCAGGGCAGGCACTTTGAAAGTCAAACCGTCTTCACCCCCGGTGAGGTCAGACAGTTGTGAGGCCAAGGTTTGAAACGCAGAGGCCACGGCCAAAGTGATCATGGCAAAAAAGATGGCGCGCACCCGCAACGAGAACAAACCAATCAGCAACGACAACGCTGCACTCAACAACAAAGCGCCACCCAGCCCCATGAACAAACTGCTCCAATGCGCGCCCCATTGAGAAAAAGCGATGGCCAAGCCATACGCCCCGATGCCAAAAAACAGCGTGTGGGCAAAGCTGACCATGCCGCTGTAACCCAACAGCACATCAAAACTGGCCACCAACACCGTGAACACCAACACCTTGGCGGCCACGTTCAAGGCTTTGACGCCAGGCAATGCAAAAGGCGTGAGCACCAACATGAGCAGCAAAGCGATCAACAAAAACGCCAGCCAGCGGTTGCGCGGTAAGTCGTTGGAAAGAAGTCGGTTCAACATGCGCAAGCCTTCAACGGTTGGTCACGGGGTACAAGCCTTGTGGACGCCACAACAACACGGCAACCATCAAGCCGATGTTGGAAAACATGGCCGCTTGCGGCCAGACAAAGCCGATGTAATTGGCCATCAAACCAATCAGCAAAGCGCCAATCAAGGCGCCCAAGGTCGAACCCAAGCCGCCCATGATGATGACCAAAAAAATCAACACATTGACTTGCGCACCCATTTGCGGCACCACGTTTTGCTGGTACATGCCCCACAGCACGCCACCCAATCCAGCCAAAGCGCTGCCCATCACAAACACACCGACAAACAAGCGATGGATGCGATAACCCAGCGACTCCACCATTTCACGGTCTTGCACGCCGGCGCGAATCAACAAGCCCACCTTGGTGCGATTCAAAGTCCACACCAAAGCGGCAAACACCAAAAGGCCCATCGCAACCGCCAACATGCGGTACTTCTCAATGGCCGCGTCGCCCAACAACCAAGCACCGCGCAAACTTTCGGGCAAGGGCAGGGGAATTTGTTGCGCGCCCCATATCGCTTTGATGATTTCTTCGCCCATGATCATCCCGCCCATGGTGATCAAAATTTGTTTGAGATGTTGTCCATACACGGGTCGCACAATGAAACGCTCAAAGGCCAAGCCCACCAAAGCGCTGGCGCTCATGGCCACCAGCATGGCGCTGAACACCGCGAGCAGGTTCAGTCCCCAAAGCGGAGATTGCGTGTAATCGGCCATGCCGCCCAACACGCTGGTGGCCACAAATGCGCCCAAAGCAATGAACACCCCGTGACCAAAATTGAGCACATCCATCAGGCCAAACACCAAAGTCAATCCCGAGGCGATGACGAAAACAATCATGCCCATGGCCAAGCCCGCCACGCTCAAGGTGAGCCATCTGGAGGCAGAGCCAATCAAGGGCAGAGCCAGCAGCATCAACGCCGGCACGAGCAGCAAGGGCTTGAGATCGCGTGGA
>CAIYFE010000141.1 GCA_903925445.1 uncultured Burkholderiales bacterium
GCAGCGCGTGATCGAACACCGTGAAATTTTTCACGACGAAATGCTCCACATCATGCGGCTCATCATGGGTGGCGAAATGTCACCCGTCTTGATGGCCGCGTTCATCAGCGCTTTGCGCGTGAAAAAAGAAACCATCGGCGAAATCACTGCCGCCGCGCAAGTGATGCGTGAGTTCTCGACCAAAGTACAGGTGACGGATACCAAGCACATGGTTGACATTGTGGGTACCGGTGGCGATGGTTCGCACACTTTCAACATCTCCACCTGCTCCATGTTTGTCGTGGCAGCGGCTGGCGCCAAAGTTAGCAAGCACGGTGGCCGCAGTGTGAGCAGCAAGAGCGGCAGTGCCGATGTGCTCGAGAGTTTGGGTGTGCAAATCAATTTACCGCCTGATCAAATCGCAGCTTGCCTGAAAGAAGTTGGCATCGGTTTTATGTTTGCGCCGAACCACCATCCAGCGATGAAAAACGTGGCGCCCGTGCGTAAAGAGTTGGGTGTGCGCACCATTTTCAACATTTTGGGACCCCTGACCAATCCTGCCAGTGCGCCCCATATTTTGATGGGCGTGTTCCATCCTGATTTGGTGGGCATTCAAGTGCGTGCTTTGCAGCGCTTGGGCGCGCAACATGCGTTGGTGGTCTATGGGCGCGATGGTTTAGATGAAGTGTCTTTGGGCGCGGCCACCTTGGTGGGCGAACTCAAAGACGGCGAGGTGCGTGAATACGACATTCACCCCGAAGACTTCGGCTTGTCCATGAGCAGCAACCGCGCCTTGCGCGTCGAGACGCCCGAGCAGTCGCGTGCCATGTTGTTGGGTGTGTTGGACAACCAAAGCGGTGCCGCACGCGACATCGTCGTCTTGAATGCGGGCGTGGCCTTGTACGCGGCCAATGTGGTGCCCAACATCGAGGCGGGCATTGCCCGCGCGCGTGAGGTGTTGGCGTCTGGCGCGGCCAAGGCCAAGCTCGACCAACTGGTCACGGTGGCGCATCAACTCAGCGTGGCTTAAAACAGAAAGAAAACATGTCGGACATCTTGAACAAAATCGTCGAGGTCAAGCGCCAAGAAGTCGCTGCGGCACTCAAGCGCAAATCGTTGGAGGCTATGCGCGCCGATGCCCAAAGCCGTGTGCTGACCCGCGATTTCGTGGGTGCTTTGCGCGCCAAAATCGCAGCGGGTTTGCCTGCGGTGATCGCTGAAGTCAAAAAAGCCAGTCCCTCCAAAGGCGTGTTGCGTGAGGCGTTCATTGCGGCCGATATCGCGCAAAGTTACGCTGAATGTGGTGCAGCGTGTTTGTCTGTGCTCACCGATAAAGAGTTTTTTCAAGGCAGCGTTGACTACTTAAAACAAGCCCGCGCTTCTTGCGATTTGCCGGTGTTGCGCAAAGATTTCATGATCGATGCCTACCAAATTTACGAAGCCCGCGTCATGGGCGCAGACTGCATTTTGCTCATCGCCGCTTGCTTGCAAGACGCGCAAATGGCCGAGTTCGAAGCCATTGCGCGCAGCTTGGACATGGCTGTGTTGGTCGAAGTCCATGACGCCGACGAATTGCAACGCGCGCTTCGACTCCAAACGCCCTTGGTCGGCATCAACAACCGCAATTTAAAAACCTTTGAGGTCTCGCTCGACACCACGCTGGCCATGCTCAAAGATGTGCCTGCGGATCGTTTATTGGTCACCGAAAGCGGCATCTTGCAGCGCGCCGATGTCGAAAAAATGCGCGCCGCCCAGGTCAACGCCTTCTTGGTGGGCGAGGCTTTCATGCGCGCGCCCGACCCCGGTGCGGCCTTGGCCGAGTTGTTCGATCTTTGAACTGAACGCGAGGCGCTGTGACGCAAGACTTGTTTGCCGATGATGCCGCGCACAATCCGCAAGCACCTCAATTGCGCGCTTGGGCGCCACAAAACTGGTTTGTGCAACCGGACTGGCAGCCTGTCTTGGATGCTTTTTGGCGCAGTCCTGAAGGCGCGCGCTTGGCCACTTTCATAAAAGGTCGAATCGATGCGGGCGCGGTGATTTATCCACCGCATCCTTTGTGGGCGTTGGCGTTGACGCCGTTGGCCAAAGTTCGCGTGGTCATCTTGGGGCAAGATCCTTACCACGGAGCGCATCAGGCGCAGGGTTTGTCTTTTTCTGTCGCGCCTGGGGTGGCCACTCCACCTTCTTTGCGCAATATTTTCAAAGAACTTCAGCGTGATTTGAAGTTGCCAATCCCCGCGAGCGGTTCTTTGCAAGCTTGGGCAGAACGAGGTGTGTTGCTGCTCAACACCAGTTTGACCGTAGAAGACGGGCAGGCCGCCAGCCACGCGCAAAAAGGCTGGGAAAGTTTGACCGATGCCTTGCTGGCTGAAGTTGCCCAAGTCGTCCCGCATTGTGTTTACATGCTTTGGGGCGCGCACGCGCAAGCCAAGACCCAAATGATTCGCGATGTGAGCGCCCGCTACGCTAACGAAGCTTTGGTACTCACGGCCAATCACCCCTCGCCCTTGTCAGCTTCTCGGGGGCCGCAGCCATTTGTTGGATGCGGGCATTTTTCACAGGCACAAGCCTGGTTATCTGAACGAAATCAGGCGCTTAGCTGGAATTTGTGAAAAAAGTCTGCTATAGTCACGGATTCGCCGGAGGGGTGCCCGAGTGGCTAAAGGGGGCAGACTGTAAATCTGTTGGCTTACGCCTACGCTGGTTCGAATCCAGCCTCCTCCACCAGCGAAACAGCA
>CAIYFE010000142.1 GCA_903925445.1 uncultured Burkholderiales bacterium
CGGTGTGGCGCGCGAAGTGGCGGCGCTCACGGGCGCGCCCCTGAAGTCGCCCGTGTTCAAGCCTTTGACGCCGACCCACAACGACCGGGTGGACGTCAAGATTGAAGCGCCCGACTTGTGTGGACGGTTTTCTGGTCGCGTGGTGCGGGGCATCAACACCCAAGCCCAAACGCCTGCTTGGATGGTGGATCGTTTGGCGCGTTGCGGCCAGCGCAGCGTGAATCCCTTGGTGGATATTTCCAACTACGTGATGTTTGAGTTGGGTCGCCCCACGCATATTTTTGACCTCGACAAAATCCACGGCGGATTGACCGTGCGTTGGGGCAAAGCAGGCGAGCAGCTCAAGCTGTTGAATGGCAACACCGTCACCGTCGATGACAAGGTTGGCGTGATCGCCGATGCGCGTGAAATCGAATCACTGGCTGGCATCATGGGCGGCGACGCCACAGCGGTCAGTGATGCGACCCAAAACATTTACATCGAAGCCGCTTTTTGGTGGCCGTCTGCCATTGCGGGGCGCTCGCGCCGTTTCAACTTCAGCACCGATGCGGGGCACCGCTTTGAGCGGGGCGTGGATGCCCAGCTGACGGTGGAACACATTGAACGCATCACCGAATTGGTGGTGCAAATTTGCGGCACGCCCAACACGACTTGGGGCCCCATCGATGACAACCGTGTCAATTTGCCTGTTTCAAAACCGGTGCGTTTGCGCGTGGCGCGTGCAGCCAAGGTCATTGGCATGCCGCTCACGCTCAACCAAGTAGCCAGTGCGCTGCGCCGACTCAGCTTGGATGTGACCGAACATGCCGACGACAGCGTGACGGTTCAGCCACCGTCTTATCGCTTTGATTTGCAGATCGAAGAAGATTTGATCGAAGAAGTGGCGCGCATGGTGGGCTACAACAACTTGCCCACCACGCCACCGTTGGCACCCATCACGCCCAAATTGTTGAGCGAATCCAAACGCACAGCGCACGCGGTGCGCCGACAAGTGGCGGCTTTGGGTTATCAAGAAACCATCAACTTCAGCTTTGTCGAAGAAAAATGGGAAGCAGAGTTGGCTGGCAATGCCGATCCCATCAAGCTGCTCAACCCCATTGCCAGCCAGATGAGCGTGATGCGTTCTAGCTTGATTGGTTCCTTGCTTCAGGTTGTCAAGTTCAACGTTGATCGCAAAGCCTCTTCGGTGCGTGTGTTCGAAATGGGCCGTGTGTTTAGAAAAGACAACGCGGTGCAAGACTCCGACACCACGGTCAAAGGATTTGATCAGCCGATGCACATTGCGGCCATGTCCTACGGCCACGCTGCGCCTGTGCAGTGGGGCAGTCAAGAAAAAGCGGCAGACTTTTATGACGTCAAAGCCGATGTGCAAGCCCTGCTGGCGCCCTTCGAAGCCGAATTTGCGCCTGCCGAACACCCCGCCATGCATCCAGGCCGTTGCGCCAAGGTGATGTTGAACGGCCAAGTGGTCGGTCATGTGGGCGAGTTGCATCCTCGCTGGCGTCAAAGCTGGGATTTGGCTCAAGCCCCTGTGATGTTCGAGCTCACCTTGGATGCTGTGTTGGCGCGCCAAGTGCCTGCGGGGCGTGCCGTGCAGCGCTTTGCCAACGTGGAGCGCGACATCGCCGTCATCGTCAAAGAAAACGTCACCCATGCCGCCTTGATGCAAGCCATCCACGCGGCCCCAACCCAAGGCCTGTTGCGCCATGCTGTGTTGTTTGACGTTTACCGTCCCAAAACCGACAACGCCAGCATGGCTTTGGACGAAAAAAGCCTGGCCGTGCGCCTGATCTTGAACAGCGATGAAGCCACCTTGCAAGAAGCGCAAATTGAGGGCGTTGTGCAAGTGGTGGTCGATCAGTTGACCCAACACCTTGGCGCGCGTTTGCGTGCATGATGAGCCCACCAGAGAGGTCAAACACCATGGAACTGTCTTTCGAAAGCTTAGAAACCCCCGCGTTGACCAAAGCGCATTTGGCCGACTTGTTGTTCGAGCAAATTGGCCTGAACAAGCGCGAGTCCAAGGACATGATCGATGCGTTTTTCGACCTCATCGCGCAAAGCTTGGTCGATGGCAC
>CAIYFE010000143.1 GCA_903925445.1 uncultured Burkholderiales bacterium
CGACATGCGCCCCGCTTTGGTTTTGAACTCGCCAAATTTGAGCACGCCGCAATCCAGCGAAAATTGCACAAACTCTTGCGCCAACACCGCGTTGGCTGCTGCACTCTGACTCATGGGGAATTCCTTGTTCAAACTGACCAGCCTCAACCTCAATGGCATCCGTTCTGCCGCCCGCAAAGGCGTTGAAGCATGGCTCGAAAAAGCCAAGCCCGATTGTATTTGTGTCCAAGAACTCAAAGCCCAAGCGCCAGACGTGCAAGGCAGCTTTGACAGTCTGGCTGGATTGAAGGGCTATTTTCATTACGCCGAAAAAAAGGGCTACTCAGGCGTTGGCATTTACACGCGCCACACCCCCAGCGATGTGGTGGTCGGTTTTGACGGCGGTGAATTCGACGCCGAAGGCCGCTACGTCGAGCTGCGCTTTGACACGCCCCAGCGCAAACGCGCCATCATCAGTTGTTACTTTCCCAGTGGCTCGTCGGGCCCCGAGCGACAAGCCGCCAAATACCGATTTTTAGATGCGCTGTATCCGCATTTGACAGCCCTCAAAAGCGAACGCGAGTTCATCGTGTGTGGCGACGTGAACATTGCCCACAAAGAAGCCGACCTCAAAAACTGGCGCGGCAACCAAAAAAACAGCGGCTTTTTGCCAGAAGAACGCGCATGGATGACCCAGTTTTTGGAGGAGGCCGGCATGGTGGACGTCTACCGCCAACTCCACCCCGACACCACCGACGCTTGCTACACCTGGTGGAGCAACCGAGGCCAAGCCTATGCCAACAACGTGGGCTGGCGTTTGGATTACCACTTGGCCACGCCTGCCTTGGCCGCCAAAGCGCGCAAGGCGGAGATTTACAAAGACGAAAAGTTTTCAGACCACGCGCCCATTTCCATCACCTACGAAGATTTGTTGTGACGGCAGAGTCGCTTTATCGCTTTGGCTCGCGCAACAAAACCGCTTCAATGCGCCCCCATTTGGGCGGCAAGCCCGGGCGCTTTTGCACCTCAAAACCCAAGGCGGTCAAATCACGCATGACTTGTGCAGCCACGGTGTAGGAGGCCAACTTGGCGCCTTGCCGGCATTGACGCGCTACGGCTTGCAAGGTTTGTAAACACCACATGTCGGGGTTGCGTGCGGGGCTGAAACCATCCAAGTAAACGGCATTGGCTTGGACGTTCAGGCGCGTCAGCATTTCGCGGGCATCGCCCACGCCCAAGGTGAGTTGCACGCGCCCTTGGTCAAACGACCAAGTTTGTACACCGGGCTGCACGCTTTGCCACGCCAGGGCCAGAGCAGGCGCCAAGTGTTGAATCTTCGCCAGCAACTCGGCATCAGGGGCTTGGGCGTTCAAGGCTTGGGCACTTTGAAGCAGGTCTTGGGCTTGCACCGGATAAGCCTCGACCGACACAAAATGCAGTCGCTCGCTGCGCGCGGCGTCCAGCTGCCAAGTGGCCCAAGTGGCTAAAAAATTCAAGCCCAACCCAAATCCGGTCTCCAACACCACAAATTCATCACGCCCACGCCAAGCGTGTGGCAAGCCACAGCCGTGGATGAACACATGCTGCGCTTGCGCCAAGCCATTGGCGCGGGATCGGTACACATCGTTAAAACGCGGGCTGAAGGGGTTGCCGTCTTCGCGCCATTCAATCGGTTCTTGCATAGCCCAATACACTAGCACGAAAGCTTTTTTGACCCACCTTAGGACACCGTGAATTCCAACGCCTCTCCCCTTCAAGTCGCCATCGTTGGCGCAGGTCCTGCGGGGCTCATGGCCGCTGAAGTGCTAAGCCGTGCAGGCGTAGCGGTGCATGTATTTGATGCCATGCCTTCTGTGGGGCGCAAATTTTTGCTGGCCGGCCTAGGGGGCTTGAACCTCACGCATGCAGAAAACTGGGACGCTTTTGTCTCGCGTTTTGGCGAACGCGCCGAGGCCTGCGCCGCTTGGTTCAAAACATGGGACAACCAAGCCATTCGCGCGTGGGCGCAGGGCTTGGGCATTGAGACCTTTGTGGGCAGTTCGCAACGGGTCTTTCCAACCGACATGAAAGCCGCCCCCCTGCTGCGCGCTTGGCTGCACCGTTTGCGTCACCCCGCACAAGGCTTGCCGGTGACTTTTCACATGCGCCACCGCTGGACAGGCCAATTGCTGAACACCGCCCAAGGCTTTGCCTTTGAATGCGATACGCCAACGGGCCCACAACGCTTTGAAACATCGGCGCTGCTGCTGGCCTTGGGTGGCGGCAGTTGGTCGCGCTTGGGCTCGGACGGCGCTTGGCAAGCGTGGCTCCAATCTTTGCAGATCGACGTTGCACCGCTGCGCCCCAGCAACTGCGGCTTTGATGTGCAAGGCGGTTGGAGCGAGTTTTTTGCCAGCCGGTTTGCAGGCTCGCCACTCAAATCGGTCGGGCTTGAATTCACCGACAGTGCTGGCCGCAGCTTTCAACGCAAGGGCGAATTTGTCATCACCCAAACGGGGGTGGAAGGCAGCCTGATTTACGCCGTCTCGCAAAATTTGCGCGATGAAATACAACGCCACGAACACGCCACTTTTTATTTGAATTTGCGCCCCGACCTCAGCCCCGAGCGTGTGCTGAGCGAAGTGAAGCATCCGCGTGGCAGCAAATCTTTGTCCAGCCACCTCAAAAGTCGCCTTAATTTGAGCGCGCTGCACACCACCTTGCTGCACGAAGTGTTGAGCAAAGACGCGCTCAACGATGCCCAACAGCTGGCACACGCCATCGGCCATTTGCCCGTGACCGTGCAGGCAACTCGCCCTTTGGACGAAGCCATCAGCAGCGCTGGTGGCGTGAAATTAGAAGCCTTGACGCCCTCGCTCATGACACAGGCGCAGCCAGGTTTGTTCATGGCCGGTGAGATGCTGGACTGGGAAGCTCCCACGGGCGGCTACTTGCTGAGCGCTTGCTTGGCCAGTGGACGCGTGGCTGCACAAGGCGTATTGGCGCATTTGGGGCTTTGAGGCTCTATGATTCAGGGTTTTACATTTTTGCGGCCACTTTGCCATGTTTCGCACCCTGCTCAAATCCAAAATCCACCGCGTCGCCACCACCCAGTGTGAGCTCCATTACGAAGGCTCCTGCGCCATCGACGAAAACCTACTAGACGCCGCCAACATTTGTGAGAACGAACAAGTCCACATATGGAACATCAACAACGGCGAACGCTTCATCACCTACGCCATCAAAGGCGAACGTGGCTCGGGCATGATTTCGGTCAACG
>CAIYFE010000144.1 GCA_903925445.1 uncultured Burkholderiales bacterium
ACCTTCTTTTTGAACATGTTTTACGGCGGCAAGCTCAAAAGCATGCCGCCCAAATTGGTCAGCGACGGGGGTGACCACATGGTGATTCGCCCCTTGGCCTATGTGAGCGAGAAAGACCTGGTGCGCTGGGCGACCGTTCGCGAATTTCCCATCATTCCCTGCACCTTGTGCGGCAGCCAAGACGGTTTGCAGCGCCAAGTGGTGGGCGACATGCTGCGCGAATGGGAAAAGAAATTTCCTGGGCGCATCGAAAACATGTTCGCCGCTTTGCAAAACGTTGTACCTTCGCACCTGCTGGACCACAGCAAGTTTGATTTCAAAAACTTGGTGGCCACCGGCGTGGCCAGCGAAGATGGCGACAAGGCGTTTGACAAAGAAGAATTCCCCATGCCCACGCTGCCTGGCATGCAGGTGGTCAAGTTCGATTAAATCCGCACCCGATCAAACACCCAACGCGGAATGTGCATCACCACCAGCATCACCCAGCGCCAAATGCCGGGCGTGTAAATCACGGCATGGCCTCGCGCCACGCCTGACACGATGTCTTGTGCCACTTGCTCGACCGATGCCATTTTTTGACCTTGCGCCGTCAACGCGGCGGTCATGGGCGTTGCGGTGGGGCCCGGCTTGATGAGCACGGCCTTGACCGGCGAGCCCGCCAAGCGGTGTTGCATGCCTTGCATGTAGCGCGCCACCAAGCCTTTGGCAGCGCCGTACACGTAGTTGGATTGGCGACCACGGTCGCCTGCCACCGAACCAATCACAGCCACCGTGCCGTGTTGCGCAGCCACCATGTGCTGCACACAGGCCTCGGCCCACAACACCGGCGACACCGCATTGACTTGCAGCGAGGCATCGACTTGGCGCACATCGTTTTGACACGCGGTTTGGTCTGACAACACGCCGTGTGCGATGAGCGCCACATCCAAGGGCTGCTGCATCACCACGCGGCTCACAGTGGTTTCAATGGCTTGGGCGTTCAGCAAGTCCATGGCAATGACTTCGATGTGCGACTTGGGGCTGCGCACTTTCAAGTCTTCGGCCACGCGTTGAAGTCGCTGGGCATCGCGCCCTACCAAGGTCAATCGCTGGGGCGATTGCGCAGCCCACAGGCGCGCGCAATGCTCGGCCATCGCCGACGTGGCGCCAACGACCATGATGTGTTGTTGTTTGTTTGTCATCTCACCATCCCATCAAACGACGCGACATGGCCGAGCTCATGGCCGGGTCTCGGTACGTCAAAAACTCTTGCAAGCGCGGATATCCCGCTTCGAACATGGCACGCGACATGCGCGCGTCCTTGGCCATGTACAAGCGCCCGCCTGCTTCGCGCACGATGTCATCGAGCGATGCAAACAAACGCAAGGTGCGTTCACCACGGTTGGGAAAATCCAAAGCCAGCGTCACGCCCGGCATGGGAAAACTCAACAGACCGCTGGCGTGTCGTTCGCCAAAGGTTTTGAGCACCGCCAAGAACGAGCCCTCGCCCGACTCGGCAATGGCTTTGAGCAAGGCTTGCACAACGGCTTGCCCGTCTTGACGCGGCACCACGCATTGGTATTGGTAAAAGCCACGCGGGCCATACATGCGGTTCCAATGCGCCAAATTGTCCAAAGGATGAAAAAACGGTTCGTAATGCACCACCGCAGTGCCCGCCTTGAACTTGTTCAGATGAAAGTACAGCGCATTGAATGGCTTGAGCGTCAGACCATTGACCAAAGACACCGGCGGCACAAAAGGCATGCTGCGTGTGCGGCGAGTCGGCACCACCCGTTGGGCAGGGTCTAAGGCGCCAAGCTGCTCGGCAGACAACGGGTTGGCGCGCAAGAAAATCCCGCGCGGGTGTGAGCCTGACAAGCAATCGATCCACGATACCGTGTGTTCCCAATCGTGCGCTGATGCGTCCGATAAGCTGAAGAATTCGTCCAAGCTGCGATAAGCCAAAGTTTGGGCTTGCAGCCACGGCCCGGCAATGCGACGCAATTGAATCACCG
Organism: uncultured Burkholderiales bacterium; assembly: GCA_903925445.1. Lineage (GTDB taxonomy): Bacteria > Pseudomonadota > Gammaproteobacteria > Burkholderiales > Burkholderiaceae_C > Limnohabitans. The sequence continues at coordinate 1,995 of CAIYFE010000144.1, forward strand.
CGCTGACAATCACGCCCGTCAATCCCAGCCCGCCAATGGTGGCGTGCATCAACGCATCGCATGCTTGAACTTGCAAGACTTCGCCAGAGCTTTGCGCCAGCGCCAGCGACACCACATGGTCGCCAAAACTGCCCAAGGCGTGGTGGTTTTTGCCATGCACATCGTTGGCAATTGCGCCACCTACGGTCACATGCTGTGTTCCCGGTGTCACAGGCAACATCCAGCCGCGTGGCACGCACAGTTGCTGGATGTCGCGCAACAACACGCCCGATTCGCAGTGGATTTGTCCGCTCTGTTCGTCCCAATGGATGAACTTGTCCAAGCCCCGCGTGAGCAACAAATGCCCTTGCGGATTGAGCCCCACATCGCCATAACTGCGCCCTGCGCCAAAGGCCAAGGTTTGAGTTTGGGAGGGCAGCAACGTGGCCACTTGGTCGCGTGCGCACAAGGCCTGCACGTTGTGCTCCTCGTTGGACAACAAACCCCAAGAGCTCACGCGCATCATGCCCCCACCTGCTTGAAGACAAAGCGCTTGTCGAGCTTGTATTTGATGATCGAGCCAATGGTCAGGCCAATCGCACCACCCAAATAGCGCATGCCATCGGTGCCAAACACGTATTGAAATGCAAACTCCACCCCCCAAAAAACAAAGGTGGTGAACACACCCATCAAGCCATAGAGCATGAACAAGCGGCTGTCGTGCCCCAAGCTTTGCGCTTGAAAACCAAACACATGTTTTTTCTCCAGCACGTACTTGATGGGGTAGCCCATGAGCGTGCCCACCAAGACCGACAACTCAATCGCATGCGCGCCGTCATACAACGACACCACCGCCGCTTGTGTCAACAAGTTGGCGGCCGACCCCAACAAGGAAATCAGCGCATACACCGCCGCCAAACGCGCCAGTGCTCTCATGACCAAACCCGCGCCAGCACCAGCACCGACGCCATGAAGACCACCACGCCCCAGCTCACTTTGTCTTTGAGCGCAAACACCACCGGGTCGTCATGCATTTGGCCGCGATGTGCGATCAACCACGCCCGTGAAATCCAAAACAGCAAGGCGGGGCAGGCCAGCCAAATCAATTGGGGTGCGCCGTACAAGTGCGGCGCTTGCCCGTCTTGGATGTACAAAGCCAACACCAACACCGCGATGAAGCCCGCGCTGCCGCCTAGGCTGGAGACCATTTCCAAATCTTCAGGCGCATAGCCGCGCCCGCGCAACGCACCCGATTGACCGGCATCGCGGGCGGCTTTGAGTTCACTGAAGCGCTTGATCAGCGCCAAGCTCAAAAATATGAACACCGAAAACAACAACAACCAAAACGACAAAGGCACTGCCACCGCCACCGCACCTGCCATGATGCGCAAGGTGTAAAGCGCGGCCAATGTCAACACATCCAGCACCGCCACTTGCTTGAGTTTGAACGAATAAGCCAAAGTCAAAACACAGTAAATGCCCAAGGTCGCACAAAACTCAAGGGGCAGAAACGCCGCGCTCAAACTCACCGACGCCACCAGCAGCACAGGCCAAGCCAGCCAACCGTGCAGCAGGCTCAAAGCGCCGCTCGCAAAAGGGCGCGTTCGTTTGCGCACGTGATGCCGATCGTCTTGCACATCGACCAAGTCGTTGAGCAAGTAAACACTCGAGGCCATCGCACTGAACGCCAAAAAGGCCAACGCAGCCAAAACCAAACGCTGCGCGTCGCCATACAAGTGGGCGGTGAACAGCGGCACAAACACCAGCAAGTTTTTCATCCACTGGTGCACACGCAAGGCTTTGAACACCGAGTGGGTTGGCGTTGGCAAGTTGTTGTCAAACACCTCGCCCAGTTTGTCCATGGCTCGCACGCGCGCCAACACATGCGCTGAAGCGCCCACCACATGCGCGGTATGGGCTTTTTGCCAAACGGCAAAGTCAGCCACGTCGTTGCCCACGTAATCAAATCCATCTTCACCAAAACGCGCCACCAACGCTTGTGCTTTGGCATGGGCTTTGAGGTTGACTTGGTCTTGCGTGGCCAACACTTCATCGAACAACTGCAAATGCGCTGCCACTTGATGGGCCAACACACTGTGGCTGGCCGTGGCCAACACCAAGCTGCGCCCTTGTTGCTTTTGAACGCGCAACCAATGCAACACCTCGGTGTTGTAGGGCAGCGCCGCCACATCGATGCGCGTGCTGGCGGCCAGCTTGGCTTTGAGCGTGGCGCGGCTTTGCAGCGCCCACAGCAAGGGCTTGAATCCTTGCAAAGGATGCGACAGCACAAACTGGCTGGCCGATTCCAGCAACAAATCGGTGGGGATCAACGTGCCGTCCAGATCCACCACCAGCGGGCGTGTGACTGCAAAAGGGTCTTGACTCATAGCCCAAGATTATCGCTGTGGCTTGCCCAGCAAAAAGCCGCTGGCACCCAAGGCGCTCAGCGGCTCAAAACACAGCCCCGATCAAGCTTTTTTGTAGGCGATGACTGTTTGGTGCTGCTCGCCCAAGCCTTCAATGCCCAAGGCAATGGTGTCGCCGCGCTTGAGGTAGACCGGCGCAGCTTTGCCATTTTTCTTGATGCCCATGCCCACGCCAGGAGGCGTGCCGGTGGTGATCACATCACCGGGCATCAAGGTCATGAATTGGCTGACGTAGCTCACCAGTTTGGCCACGCCAAAAATCATGGTTTTGGTGTTGCCGGTTTGCATGCGTTCGCCGTTCAGATCGAGCCACATGTCCAACTTTTGGGGATTGGGCACATCGTCGCGAGTCACCAGCCAAGGACCGATGGGGCCAAAGGTGTCGCAGCCCTTGCCCTTGTCCCACGTGCCGCCGCGTTCGATTTGGTACTCGCGTTCGCTCACGTCGTTGATCAAGCAGTAACCTGCCACATGGTTCAAGGCGTCTTTTTGCGACACATATCGCGCGGTGGTGCCAATCACCACCCCCAGCTCCACTTCCCAATCGGTTTTGACCGAGTTTTTGGGCAACATCACATCGTCGTTGGGGCCTTGAATGCAGGTGGTGGCCTTCATGAACACAATGGGCTCTTTGGGAATTGGCATGCCCGATTCGGCCGCGTGATCGGCGTAGTTCAAACCAATGGCAATGAATTTACCCACGTGCGCAACAGGACAACCCAAACGTGGTTTGCCTTTGACCAAGGGCAATGATGCCGTTTTGATTTTTCGCAACTTGGCCAACATGGCGTCACCCAAATACTGAGGCGACACATCGGGAATGACCGAACTCAAATCGCGCAATTTGCCATCGGCATCAATAAGTCCAGGTTTTTCTTTGCCGGGCTTGCCGTAACGAACCAATTTCATGAAGAGCCTTTCGAGGTTGAAGCGTTCTGGTTTTTCCGGAGCTCGTCCGAAGCACCACGGGCATATTATGGTATGACGATTAAATCGTCGCGCTCCGCAACAACCCGCATACATCTTTCAAGCCGTCCCATGTCCATCACCCTCTCCAGCACCGACCTTGAGCATCGCATCACCCAACTGTTCATCAGCGCCCAATGCACGCCCGAAGTCGCGCAGCAAGTGGCCGCCAACTTGGTGTTGGCCAACTTGAGCGGCCATGATTCGCACGGCGTGGGCATGGCCCCGCGCTATGTGGACGCCATGCTCGAAGGCGGGCTCGACCCCAACGCACACGTGGCCATTCAAGTCGATCACGGCATGTTGTTGGGGCTGAATGGACAAACCGGATTTGGTCAAATCGTGGGCGTTGAAGCCATGCACTTGGCTTTTGAACGTGTCAGCCAACTCGGCGCTTGCATCATGTCGCTGGCCAACTCGCACCACTTGGGTCGCATTGGTCACTTTGCCGAAATGGCGGTCGAACGCGGCTGGGTCTCGCTGCATTTTGTCAACGTGCTCTCGCGCCCTGTGGTCGCGGCTTGGCAAGGCGGCGACGGACGCTACGGCACCAACCCTTGTTGCATCGGCATTCCTGTGGGCATGGGCGACGATGTGCGCGAACCTTTCGTGCTCGACTTCGCCACCAGCCGCGTGGCCCAAGGCAAGATGCGCGTGGCGCACAACGAAGGCAAATCGGTTGCGCCGGGCATCTTGATTGACGAACACGGACACCCCACAACCCGCCCTGGCGTGGTGGTGGTGCCGCAGAGCAACGGTGGTTTTGGCGCATTGCTGCCTTTTGGCGAGCACAAAGGTTTTGGCTTGGCTGTGGCTTGCGAGTTGCTGGGTGGCGCCCTGAGCGGCGGCGGCACTTGGCACCGCGCTGCCGATGCCAAACGCGCGGTCTACAACGGCATGTTGAGCATCGTCATCGATCCCAACGCCTTGGGCGCATCCATGAGCTTTGCACAAGAAACCCTGGCCTTCATCGACTGGTTGCGCCAAAGCCCACCAGCGCCCGACTCCCAAGGCGTGGTCTTGGCTGGCGAACCCGAACGCAGCGCCCGTGCTGCACGCAAAAAAAATGGCATCGTGATTGACGATGCCACGTGGCAAGAAATTCAACAAGCTGGCGCAAAAGTGGGGCTGTCGATCTAAACCAGCAAGCCCAAGGTGGCATCCAAATAATCCAGCGGTGAGCGCTTGAACCCAGTGCGCACAAAGCGCTGCAAACTGCCCAACACCAACGACACCAAAGCCGCCGCGCGAACTTGCGCATCAACGCTGGGTGCGGCCGATTGTTGCTGTGTCGCTTCTTCGCGCAAGACCTGACGCAGCGACAACTCCAGCTTGTCAAACAAGTGGTTGATGCGTTGCTGCAAGCGCTCGTTTTCCAGCACCAGCGCGTCTCCCACCATGACGCGGCTCATGCCGGGATTTTTTTCAGCGAACTGCAACACGATTGACACCATGTGGGCGGCTTTTTCGGCGCCGCTGCCCTCGCGTTGGTCAATTTGCTGAATCAGTCCAAACAAGCTGTGCTCGATGAAATCGATCAAGCCCTCAAACATTTGCGCCTTGCTGGCAAAGTGTCGATACAAGGCCGCTTCGCTCACCGACAACTGCGCCGCCAAGGAGGCCGTGGTGATGCGATCGGAGCCCGGCTCTTCGAGCATGGCCGCCAGCGTTTGCAAAATTTGCTCGCGCCGTTCACCGGGTTTCATGCGCTGGCGTTTGACCGCCGAGGCGGCATCAGGCGTTGGGGCAAGGGCTTCGTCAGACATGGCAAGTGCGGGTGATCAAGCCCACAGGGGTTAGTACGAGCGAATCATGGTACCGAAGGCTTGATCGGTCAAGACTTCCAGCAGCATGGCGTGCGGCACGCGTCCATCGATGATGTGAACAGCTTTGACGCCGCTCTTGGCTGCATCTAATGCGCCCGCGATCTTAGGAATCATGCCACCGCTGATCGTACCGTCTTCGCACAGTTCATCGATGCGCCGGGGCGAGAGCTCTTCCAGCAAATTGCCTTGCTTGTCGAGCACGCCTCGGATGTTGGTGAGCATCAACAATTTTTCAGCTTGCAACACCGTGGCGAGCTTGGCAGCCACCACATCGGCGTTGATGTTGTAACTTTCGTTGTCGTCACCAAACCCGATCGGGCTGACCACCGGTATGAAAGCGTCATCTTGAAGTGCTTGAACCACGCTGGGATCGATGCTCACGATGTCGCCGACCGAGCCCACGTCGTATTCTTTGCTGGGGTCTTGTTGGTCGTGCAAACGCAACTTGCGGGCGCGGATCATGGCGCCATCGCGACCCGTCAACCCAACGGCTTTGCCGCCGGCTTGGTTGATCAAGCCCACAATGTCTTGCTGCACCTCACCGCCCAACACCCACTCGACCACTTCCATGGTTTCATCGTCGGTGACGCGCATGCCTTGAATGAACTCGCCTTTTTTGCCCAGTCGGTTCAAGGCGTTTTCAATTTGCGGGCCGCCACCGTGCACAACCACCGGATTCATGCCCACCAGCTTGAGCAACACCACATCTTCGGCAAATGCTTTTTGCAACGCGGGGTCGGTCATGGCGTTGCCGCCGTATTTGATGACCAAGGTTTTGCCGTGAAATTTTCGAATGTAGGGCAGGGCTTGCGCCAAGATTTCTGCCGAATTCAAGTTGCTCATGCGGTGGTCTCTCCAGCGAGTTATTCCATGTGTTCGACTTGGGGTTGAGCTTGTGCTTGCGCCGCCTGCGGGCCGAGCACCAAGTCGCGCACCATTTCGCGCAAGAGTTTTTTCTCTTGAAAGCTCAAAGCACGTTCGAGAACGCGGCGCACGCCAAGCAACAGTTGGCGATCCACCTCTTGCGGGATGCCGCGTGTGTTTTGCAATTCTTCACGCAACTCTTCGCGCAAGTCTTCGGGTTCTTCTGCCCACCATGCGTTGATGACGGTGCCCAGTTGCTCGCGCAGTTGTTCTGGATCCAGCGCTGGCGCAGCATGCACGCTGCTTGCACCGTGGCGGGGGTGACCACCTTCGCGCAGACCTTGCACGTTGAGCACCACACGGCGATCGGCTTGCGCCAGCAAACGCGCCCAACCTGGATCGTCGCGTTGCAGTTGACCCATGTTGCGCACCGCGTCGTCGGCCAAGAGGTGAACCGACAAGCCATGTAATTGGGCGTCGTCGATCAGACCCAGCAAGCGCTCGTCGTCGCTGCCAATGAGCACATGCTCGCAAGCGTTGCGTTCGGCCAGGCGTTTGAGATCGGCGCTCATGGCACGCAGCATCGACACGCCGCCGTCTTGGCTGTGCGGTTGCACAGCACGGGTGACTTGTCCATCGACCACCAAGTCGTCAGAGCTGTCGCTGTACCAATAAATGCGCTGCACTGCGACTTCTAAACCGTTATGCGCCAAGGCACTGGACAACATGTTGTTGAGTTGAAAACGCACCGCATCTTGTGCGCCGTCGGCTTGGCCTTGCAACCATGCCAAAAAACGCGCATCGATGAGCGCAATACAAGATTCTTGGCCAGCACCAGCGGCCGATGGGGTGAAATGTTGACGTTTCATGAAAGTACTAAAAAAGCTAATGGATAAAAACCAGCGAAATTCAGGCGCTAAGAAAGACAAGACCTGAACTTACCTATTCTAGGGCTTTCGCGGATGCAATGCAGAGATAATTCATGCATGCAAGATCCAATTTTGTTAACTGGCGGTACCGGCTTCATCGGCGCGCACACAGCCACGGCATTGGCGTCGGCGAAGTTGCCATTTGTCATTTTGGATAACCTGTCCAACAGCAGCGCCAAGGTGTTGGATCGCTTGGCGCGACTCAATGCCTCGCCGCTGGCGTTTGTCAACGCCGATGTGCGCGATGCGCAAGCGCTGGACGCGGTCTTTGCTCGCTTCAAGTTCTCGGGCGTGATTCACTTTGCTGGACTCAAAGCCGTGGGGGAATCGGTGGCACAACCGTTGCGCTACTTTGACAACAACGTCAACGGCACGTTGCAACTTTTGCAAGCCATGCAACGCGCTGGCGTTAAAAAAATTGTCTTCAGCTCCTCGGCCACGGTCTACGGCGACCCCGCCTCGGTGCCGATCCGCGAAGACGCTGCGTTGAGCGCAACCAACCCCTATGGCCGCAGCAAGCTGCTGTGCGAAGACATGCTGCGCGAACTGGCACGCGTGGACAACAGCTGGAAGATTGCACTTTTGCGCTACTTCAATCCCGTAGGCGCACATGAAAGCGGCCTTTTGGGTGAGTCGCCACACGGCGTTCCCAACAACTTGATGCCTTTCATGACCCAAGTGGCGATGGGGCAACGGGAGCACTTACAAATTTTTGGCAACGACTACGACACGCCCGATGGCACAGGCATGCGCGACTACTTGCACGTCATGGATTTGGCGCAAGGCCATTTGGCGGCCTTGCAAGCACTTGATGCGCCCAAACTCTTGACCGTCAACTTGGGCACCGGCCAAGGCGTGAGCGTCAAGCAGATGGTGGATACTTTTGCCCGCGTCACTGGGGTGCCCATCGCGCATCGTTTCGTGGCGCGTCGCCCAGGTGATATCGCGCAATGCTGGGCCGACCCAACCTTGGCGCAACAACTGTTAGGCTGGAAGGCTCAACTCGGGCTGGATCGCATGTGTGCTGACGCGTGGCGTTGGCAATCGATGAACCCTCAAGGCTTTGACACTTCGCTATGAAAAATTCTGACGACGGCACCCTTTCCCTTTTTGGTGACGACCCCGCGCCGCCCCCGGCGCCCGCGCCCGAACCCAAAAAGCCACGCGCCAAGCGTCAGATCAAACTCAAAGTCGCCGACCAAGAAGTCGCGCCTGCCGTCTCACCCACGCCAACGCCAACTTCAACGCCAGAACCTGCGCCTGCCGATCAAGCGTCGGCCTTGTCTTTGCCGGCTTTGGCGGCACAAATGGCCGCCCAGTCCAGCGATGTCGAAGAACCGGACGCCGCGCCCACATTGCCCGTGCCCCGTCGCAACACGCCTTGGTCGGCAGCGCTGCAAGCCAAGGCGGCGCAACCGCACGTCATGCTGGTCATCACGCGAGGCGAAATGGGTGGCGCACAAAGCCATGTGTTGGCGCTTTGTCAGAGCCTGCGCGCACGGGTCAAGTTCAGCGTGGTGATTGGCGAAGCAATCCACTCTGCTTTGAGTCAGCAACTGCGTGCGTTGGATGTTGAGGTGTTTGAGCTGCCCAGCTTGACCGAGTCTTTGCTGCCCTGGCGTTTGTGGCCCGCACTCAAGCAACTCATTGCGTTGATTCAAGCACAGTCGCCAGACATCGTGCATGCGCACAGCGCCATCGCTGGTCTTTTAGGACGCTTGGCGGCCAACGCCACCCAGCGCCCTGTGGTCTACACCGTGCATGGATTTGCCTTCAAGCCCCAAGCGCCTTGGTTGCGCCGGCACTTGGCGCGCTGGGCCGAGCGGGGCGCGGCGCACCTGACCTCGCAGATGATTTGCGTGTCCAAGCACGAACGTGAATTGGCGCTTGATTTACCGCTGGACGCCTCGCGCATCCACACCATCCCCAACGGCATCGCAGCGCTGCCGGCTGCGGCCAAAGCGCCAAGCGACGAAGTTGGCCAAGCGCAACAGGCCAAACTGCCCCGCATCGTGATGGTGGCGCGCATGAACGCTCCCAAGCGCCAAGACCTGTTGCTGAAAGCCGCAGCCTTGGTGCGTGACGCGCTGAGTTACGAGTTGCCCTTGACCTTCATTGGCAGCGGCCCGCTGCTCAAGCAGCACCAAGACTTGGGCGACTCGCTGGGCTTGGAGCAGGTGACGTGGTTGGGTGACATTGACAACGTCGCACAGCACCTCAACCCCCACGATATTTTTGTGCTGCTGTCTGACCACGAAGGCATGCCCATCACCGTGATCGAGGCGATGCGCGCAGGCATGCCCATCTTGGCCAGCGACTTGCCTGGCATTCGCGAGCAAATCTTGCACAACCAAGAGGGGCTGCTGTGCCACAACACGCCCGAGTCGGTGTGCGAGTCCTTGCTGCAACTGGTGCGCGACCCTTATGTTGGCAAGCGCTTGGGGCGAGCCGCGCAACTGCACTTTGAGCAAGCCTTCAGCGCCGAGCGCATGGCCACGCGTGTGTGGGATGTCTACCAACTGTGTTTGCAAGAAGAAACCTCGCAAGCCCCCGCCAGTTTGGGCACCAGCTTGGTGTCGGCGGCTGTGCAGCGGCGCGACGCGCTGCAAAGCTGGACGCTTTGGGGCGCTTGGCTGCTCATTCCCAGCCTGATGTTGGCGCAGCTGTTGCAAGACAGCGGCGTGATGACTTACCAATTTGGGCAAACCATTGGCTGGTGCGTGCTGCCTTACTTCATTGCGTCTCAGCTCTTGATGCGCAACGCCCACTTGCCGGTGGCTGAGCGCAGCGGCGTCTTGTGGGTGTCTACCTTGGCGCCTTTTGCCTTGACGCCTTTGGGCTTTGCGCTGTTGCAGCAACCCTACTCTCGCGCTGCCGTGCTGTGGGCGTATGCCGTGACCACGCTGTGGTTGTGGTGGGGCTATCGCCGCCGCGTGGCCTCGCGGGCGCTGCGCATGGCTTACTTTGATGCGCAAGTGCCTCAACAATTGCGGGCGCTGCTTGAACCTCAGGTGTTGTCGCCCACTGAGCTGCACTGGGTGGCATGGCAGCCTCACACCAAACAAGCCTTGCCGGCATGCGACGGCTTGGTCATCGACCCTGGCGCCGACGCCAGCGACGAACGCACTCGCTTGCTGAGCCAACTCAAGATGCAGCACCTGCGCCTGTACAGTGTCGAGTCGGTGGCCGAGTTGCTCAGTGGCCGCAAGATGTTGCCTAGCGCCCACAACAGCTTGTGGGAGATCGACAACGACCCCGGCTACGACCGCGTCAAGCGCCTGATGGATTTGCTCTGCGTGATTGCATTGGCACCGATTTGGCTACCTCTGAGCGCAGCGGTCGCGCTGGCGGTCAAGTTTGACTCGCCGGGCCCTGTGTTGTTTGTGCAAACCCGCGTGGGTCGCAACGGACGCCACTTCAACTTGTACAAGTTCCGCAGCATGGTGCACGGCTTGCAAGCGCCTGGGGTGGACTTTGCGCGCGCCGATGACCCGCGCATCACGCGTGTGGGTCGCTTCATTCGTCGCACCCGCTTGGATGAGTTGCCACAGTTGGTCAACGTCTTGATCGGGCAAATGAGTCTGATGGGCCCGCGCCCAGAGCAAGTGCCCTTTGTGCGTGAATTTGCCAGCTCGATTCCCAGCTACCCCTACCGACACTTGGTGCGCCCAGGCCTGACGGGATGGGCGCAAGTGCAGCAAGGCTACGCCGACAGCGCCGAGGCCACACGCATCAAGCTCAGCTATGACCTCTACTACGTCGAGCACTACTCGCTGGCGCTGGACTTGCTGATCGCGGCCAAGACCTTGAAGATCGTCTTCACAGGCTTTGGTGCGCGCTGAGCCATGACCTCAACACGGCGGATTTTGTTGCTCGAAGATGCCGCGTGGGGCGGCGTACACACCTTGTGTCGCACCCTGCAAGAGGCCTTGCAAGCACAAGGTTGGCAAGTGGATGCGGTCAACTGGCGCGACACCTCGTGGCGCGCCTTGATCGCCCAAGCAAAACAAGCCGATGTGATCGTGGCCAGCCACAACTTCGGCCCCACCTACGCAGGCGTGGTCTTGAAGTGGTTCACCGGCAAGCCTTTGGTGTCTTGGGTGCATGGACCCTTGGTGGACGTCTTGCACCAATCGCGCGCATCAGGCTTGAAGCGGCTGCAACTGCGTTGGTTTTATGCGCAAGTCACGCGCTTTGTTTGTGTTTCGCGCACCACGCAAGACAGCCTCTTGGTCTTCCTGGGCCGCAAGGCGCAGACACGCACCCAAGTCGTGCTCAATGCCTTGGCGCCCTTGCCCCCAGGACAAACTTTGCATGTTCACGCACCGCACGGTTCGCAAGACGCGCTGCCGCCTTTGTTGCTGGGCTATGTCGGGCGCTTGGCAGAAGAAAAACGCCCAGGCTTTTTGCTCGAGACTTTGCGTGAGCTGCCCGAAGTGGCCCAGCTGGGTGTGATTGGCGAAGGACCTTTGCGACGCAAGCTGGTGCACGACGGCATGGACTTGTTGCAGCAAGGTCGCCTGCACTTTTTAGGCAAACACCCACGCGGCGCGAGCTTGTACCAACCCTGGCAAATGACCCTGCTGGCCTCGCGCTATGAAGGCTTTGGCATGGCCGCGCTGGAGTCTTTGGCCTGCGGCGTGCCTTGCGTGGCGTTGCCCATTGCGGCCATGCGCGAGCTCTACGACTTGGACGCGCCTTACTTGCTGGCACGCGGCGACACACCCATCGCCTTGGCCGAAGCCGTGATGGCGGTGATGAGTTTGCCCGCCCATCAGGTGCAAGCCGACATGGCGCGCATCGTCGCGCGACACACGCTGAGCAACTTCACCCAAGCTTGGCAAGAGGTGTTGCAGGCATGTTGATTCACTTCATCCGCAACGGCCCCGCCTACCTGCCCGAACTTGCGGCTTATGCCGACTTCTTAAAAGACAGAGGCCACGAGGCCTGCGTCCACGACACATCTCACAGCGTCCCTGGCGACGCGCGCGTGGTCTGGTGGATGTGTGGCTCGGTGTCTTGGCGTGAATCGCGTCGGCTGCGCCGTGCTGTGCACGTGCACGAGTACGCCTCGGCCTCGGTGCCGCCGCACTCCAAGCTCAAAGACTGGGTCAAGCGGCTGGGTCACCCCAAGCCCGACTTTGCGATCTACCAAAACAACTGGGTGCATGAGCAGCTGAGTTTTTACGATGTCCCCTACGCCTTGCGTGACATGGGCGTCTCAGACACCTTCTTGGCGGCACAGCATGCGCACTGGCCCGCGCCCGAGTTTGACTTTGTGTACCTCGGCGAGATGGGGCGGTTGCTGCCCTTCTTGCCAGTGCTGCACGCCCTGCACAACGCGCAGCGCAGTGTGTTGTTGGTGGGCGAGGTTCCCGCACAACTGCAAGCGCAACTGCCCGAATCGGTACGCACAACGGGTCGCGTGCCGCACGAGGTGGTGCCCCAGCAGCTGCGCCGCGCGCGTTGGGGCCTGAACTTGGTCAGCAACACGCGCCCCTACAACCAGCAGACCTCGACCAAGTTGATCGAATACTGTGCCGTTGGCCTGCCCGTTGTGAGCAACGACTACCCTTGGGTGCGAGCCTTTGCAACGCGACACCAAGGCAGTTTTCATCTCCTGAGCGACGAGCCTGCGTCTTGGGCCTTGAGTTTTGGCGAGGCGCTGCAGGCTTACCCCTACGTGGTGCCCGACGTGTCTGCGCTGCGCTGGCAAGCCATCTTGGCCGAGCTGTCTGTCTGGAAATTTTTGGGCATTCGCTGAACGCACCATGACACGCCTACCCCTCAAGCTCCCCAGCACCAGCCACAGCGTGGCCCTGGCCAGCGCCTTGGCCTTTGGCGCGCAGGTCTTGTTTGCCTTGCTCATGATCAGGGCGTTTTCGCCGCAAGATGTGGGAGAGTTTTCGGTGGTCAGCCAGATTGCTTTTTTTTGGATGACCTTGAGCCTGGCGCAAGCCCCGCTGAGTCTGTTGGCCAACGCGCAAGTTGCGCCGCATGAGGCGCTGCGCAAGGCTTGGCGCGAGAGCTGCCAACGCGCCGCCTGGCTGGCGCCGCTGGCCGTGGGCGCTTGGTGGCTCAGCGGCCTGCATCAGGCCAGCACCCTCGCTTGGATGGCCTTGCTGGCGTCTTGTCAAATGGCTTGGGGATTGGCGCAAAGCTTTGTGTTGCGCACGCGCTCCGCTGAGCAACAAGTGGCCGTGCGGGTGGTGCCGCCCTGGGTGGCGTTGTTGGCGGCGGCGCTGGCCGCGTGGTGGGACGCCAGCGCGCAGAGCCTGATCGCCGCAGCCGGCTTGGGTTACGCCGTGGGCGCAAGTTGGCTGTGGCTGGCCTGGCGCGAGCCAGCGGCTGGCGTTGCATTGACAGCATCAGCGGCAACAGCACCGCAACAGGCCGACCCCAGAAGCGCAGGACTGCGGATGGCTCACACCTTGGGCGACGCGCTCATCGCCACCGCGGTGGTGGTGGTTTGGCAGCGTCTGTACAGCGCCCAAGAAACGGGCTGGCTGAGTGCGCTGCTGCGGGTGCTTGGCTTTGTGCCTGCGGTGGTTCACATGGCCTGGGCTCAGGTCATGTTGACCCCGCACGGGCAAGGGGATGCCACGCGTCACCTGGCGCTGCGCTTGGGCGCGCTGGCTTCGCTGGTCGTGCTGGCGCTGGGAGGCGTTTGCACGCTTTCCGTGCAGTGGGGCTGGTTGGACACGCGCTGGCAAGGCATCACGGCTGACGTGTGGCCGCTGGCGCTTTGGCAGGGCGCGGCCTGCTTGTTTGCAGCGTTCAGCCACCGACCATTTCAGACGGGACGCGCACGCGCTTACTCCAAAGCCTGCCTAGGACTGGTGGCCATTCAGGCCTGTGTCTTGTGCCTGCCTTGGGCGGGCGTGGCTTTGGATGCGCCAGAGCACTTGGCGCTGTACGCAGGTGTGAGCGCGCTGGGGCTGGGGATCTTGGCTGGGTGGATGCGGGGACTACGCTGATCCATTTTATTGAATCAGTGTCTGTGACTCGGTAAGTGATAATTGATGTGAGCAGCCAGCCGGAAGGAATGACAAAGTCTATGATCAATCCAAGTTACAGCACAACACAATTCGAGGCGGACGTCACGGCCGCGTGGGCCAAGTACAGCGCAAGCAGGCGAAAATTTAATTTCATCGAAATATTTTTAGCACTGACTTTGCTATTTTTAATAGTTATTTTTGAAATAAATCTAGCTCATCTTCGGCCACTTTTAATTGCCTCGTTGGCTGCGTGTTGTTTGGTGGGAATTGCTCTGTGCCGCATTCAAATTTATAAGCTTGAAAACAACTACTTTGCAGAGTACCCATCTCTTGACCCAAACGCTGAGTAATTACACCTGATGAAAACTCTTTCTGTCATCATCATCACCAAAAATGAAGAAGAAAATCTTGAGGATTGCATCAACTCTCTAGGTGGCATCGCCCACGAAATTGTTGTCGTTGACTACCTCAGCAGCGACGCAACACCAGAGATTGCCAAGAGACTTGGGGCAAAGTTTCACGCCACAAGCTCATGGCACGGGTTTGGAACTCAGAAAAACATCGCACTTTCACTGGCCTCAATGGATTGGGTCCTCTCGCTCGATGCCGATGAACGCCTAACGCCCGAGCTTTGCACAGAGATATCGAATCTACTAGTCTCTGAGCATGAAAGGACTGCATTTGAGTTATCGCGCCTGTCATCCTTCTGCGGCGAGTTCATACATCACTCTGGTTGGAGCCCTGACTACGTCCTGCGCCTGTTCAAACGTGGCACCGCAAAATTTAGCCCCGACCTGGTTCACGAGCGGGTCATCACGCAAGGCAAAGTTGGCAGACTAAATAACAAATTAATCCACCACAGCTACAAAGACTACGAGCAGGTCATTCACAAGCTCAACCATTACACCTCTGCTTCAGCGGCTCAAATGCTTCAAAAGGGGCAGACAAGCAACATCTTCAAAGCCATTGGACACGGTGGCTGGGCCTTCGTCAGAAGCTATCTGTTGAGGGGTGGGTTTCTTGACGGGTCAAAGGGGTTTGCACTGGCTTTTTACTGCGCTGAAGTCAGTTACTACAAGCAACTAAAGCTTGCACTTCTTAGCGACGCTGCTCAAGCGACACGTGCATGCGATTGAAATTAAGAAAAATAAGTATCTAACTGTTTTACTTGCAACTGAGATCTATTGCGAGTTCTTGAAACTATTCCAAGAAGGTGCGGATAAGTCTTTATTGGAAAGTAAAGGATTTGATCCAATCAAATGCAGCGGCCAGTCAATCCCCAACTGCGCGTCGTTCCACAACAGACTGCGTTCGTGCTCGGGATACCAATAGTCGGTGGTTTTGTACAAAAACTCAGCGCTGTCGCTGGTGACCAAAAAGCCATGCGCCAAGCCTTCTGGAACCCACATCTGGCGTTTGTTTTCTGCAGACAACTCGGTGCCAAACCATTGGCCAAAAGTTTTGGAGTCTTTGCGGATATCCACCGCCACATCAAACACCGAGCCTTGCGTCACACGAACCAACTTGCCTTGCGGATGCTTCGCTTGGTAGTGCAACCCACGCAGCACACTTTTGCCCGACTTGCTGTGGTTGTCTTGCACAAACTCACGCGTCAACCCGGTCGCTTGCTCAAAATCACGCGCGTTGAAGCTTTCAAAGAAAAAACCTCTTGCGTCGCCGAAGACTTTGGGCTCTAGCATCAACAACCCCTCAATGGGTGTAGGTGTCACATTGAATTTTTCGCTCATTTCAGCAACCCCAACAGATACTGTCCGTATGAATTCTTAGCCAACTTATCAGCCAATTTTTTCAGTGCTGTGGCGTCAATCCAATGAGACATATAAGCGATTTCTTCAGGACAAGAAATCATCAAACCTTGTCGTTTCTGAAGCGTCGCAATAAAACTACTCGCCTCTAGCAAACTATCATGCGTCCCAGTGTCTAACCAAGCGTGTCCACGTCCCAGCATTCGCACATAGAGTTGGTTCATTTCCAAGTATTTACGATTCACGTCCGTAATTTCCAACTCTCCTCGCGCTGAAGGTTTGATGTCAGCAGCAATATCACAAACTTGGTTATCGTAAAAATACAAACCTGTGACGGCATAGTTTGACTTGGGCTGGATTGGTTTCTCTTCAATACTTAACGCGCGTTGTTGATCATCGAATTCAATGACTCCGTATCGTTCTGGATCGTGAACGTGATACGCAAAAACTGTAGCCCCCTGCTCACGCTGATTCGCTAGCTGAAAGTCTTTGCTCAATTCATTGGCATAAAAAATGTTATCCCCCAACACCAACGCCGAAGGGCTGTTGCCCACAAAGGCCTTGCCGATGATGAAAGCTTGTGCCAGCCCATCGGGGCTGGGTTGCACGGCGTATTGAATATTCATGCCCCATTGACTGCCGTCGCCCAACAGTTCGGCAAAGCGCGGTGTGTCGTGCGGTGTGGAAATGATCAAGACCTCTCGGATTCCACTCAGCATGAGCGTGGTCAAGGGGTAGTAAATCATGGGCTTGTCGTACACCGGCATGAGTTGTTTGCTCACGGCTTGCGTGACTGGGTACAGGCGCGTACCCGAGCCGCCCGCCAAGATGATGCCTTTGCGTTGTGTTGTCATGGTTGAGGTCTTTGAATGAGTTGATCCAAGATGTGGTCGACGCCTTCGCGCCAATCGGCCAATTGCATTTGAAATGTGGTTTGAAATTTCTCTGTGTTCAAGCGCGAGTTGAGTGGCCGAGGCGCAGGCAAAGGATATTGAGCCGTAGTAATGGCCTCAATCGCTTCAGGCTGCGTCTTGAGTTTTGCACCACGTTGCAGAGCACCGGCCACCAAGTAGCGGGCGTAGTCGCACCAGTTGGTTTCGCCCGACGCGGCCAGGTGGTAAATGCCCCAACGCGTGTCTGCTTCGTTTGCATTTGCATTTGCATTTGCGACAAGACGCGTCAAGGCGTTGCCCGTTGCCTTCGCCAGCAACTCGGTGCTGGTAGGTACGCCCACTTGATCCGCCACCACGCGCAACTGGTCACGCTCAGCGGCCAAGCGAAGCATGGTCTTCAAGAAATTGCCGCCGTGCGTGCCAACCACCCAGCTGGTGCGAAATATCAAATGTTTGGGGCAATGCAGCATCACGGCTTGCTCGCCTTGCCACTTGCTTTGTCCATAAACCGACAATGGATGCGGGACGTCATCCTCTCGCCAAGGCGTGTGCCCAAAACCATCGAAAACGTAATCGGTGGAGTAGTGCACCAACGTGGCACGCTGGTGCGCAGCAAATTTCGCTATTTCGGCAACAGACTGTGCGTTCACAGCCAACGCCAGCGCGGGTTCTGATTCGGCCTTGTCAACGGCTGTGTAAGCAGCCGAATTGATTACCACGTCGGGGATAAAAGTTTGCGCCAATTGATGCAATCGAACCATCACCTCCAAAGGTGACGACAAATCCAAATCATCTCGTGTCAGCGCCTTGACATGCCCCAAGGTCGCGAGCGTCAGGCACAGCTGATGACCGAGTTGTCCGTTGGCACCGATGACGAGAATGTTCATGGTTTGTTCAAGTGCCGTAGTGTGTACTCAACCACTGGCGGTAGTTGCCACTGGTCACGCCCTGCACCCAGTCTTGATGGTCCAAGTACCAACGCACGGTTTTGCGAATTCCAGATTCGAAAGTCTCGACCGGTTTCCAGCCTAACTCGCGTTCTATTTTTCGCGCATCAATGGCGTAACGACGATCGTGGCCCGCACGATCTTTCACAAAAGTGATTTGCTCAGCGTAGGACTGACCGTCTGCGCGAGGTTGCAATTCATCCAACACGGCGCACAGCGTTTGAACCACTTCAATGTTGGGCTTCTCGTTCCAGCCGCCCACGTTGTAAGTCTCGCCCACGCGTCCGGCTTCAAGCACGCGCATGATGGCGCGGCAA
>CAIYFE010000145.1 GCA_903925445.1 uncultured Burkholderiales bacterium
GCAACGTCTTGCGCCAGCGCTTGCGCTCCGCTGCCGTAGCGAACAAACAAGCGCAGGTTGCCTTGCGTGTCATACACATAGCTTGCAGCCGTGTGATCAAGGGTGTAGGAGGTCGGCGTTTTGCCTTCAACCTTTTTGTAATAAAGCTTGAAGTCTTTGGCCAAAGCAGGCAATTGATCCACCGTGGGCACAAAAGCCACAAAGCTGGGATCGAAATTGGTGACGTAACTCTTGAGCAATGAAGCTGTGTCGCGCTCAGGATCCAGCGTGACAAAAACGCCTTGGAGCTTGTCACCGTTGGCTCCCAACAAATGTTTGGCTTGTACCAACTCACTCAAAGTTGTTGGGCACACGTCAGGACATTGTGTGTAACCAAAAAACAAAACGACCACTTTGCCCTTGAAGTCCGACAGACTGCGGGTTTGGCCTTCGAAATCGGTCAAGGTGAAACCTTGGGCGTAATTTGCGCCCGTGATGTCCACGGCTTTGAACTGGGGTTTAGCGGAGTCGCAAGCAGCCAAGAGCAACGCACAAAGAATTCCAATCGCCAACGAAAACCACTTTTTCACACACACCTCACACGTAATGGTCGACCAAGAGCGCCGCGAACAGCAAACTCAAATGAATCAGAGAAAAGCGAAACGTCTTGCGCGACAAAGCGTCTGAATAGTTTCGCCAAAGCGCCCAAGCATAACCACAAAAACCAAAGCTCAACAACAAGGCAACCACCAAATACAGCCAACCACTCATGCTATAGATGAAGGGCATCATGCAAGCCGCCAACAAAATGAAGGTGTACAAAAGAATTTGCAATCGCGTGAATGCATTGCCATGCGTCACGGGCAGCATTGGCAATCCTGACTTGCGATAGTCTTCCACACGGTACAAAGCCAGCGACCAAAAATGCGGTGGTGTCCACAAAAAGATGATCAAAAACAAGATCAATGCTTCAGGCCCGACATCGCCTGTCATGGCCGCCCAACCCAGCACCGGCGGCATCGCACCCGATGCGCCTCCAATGACAATGTTTTGCGGCGTCAAGGGTTTCAAGATCACGGTGTAGACCACCGCGTAACCCACAAATGTCGCAAAGGTGAGCCACATGGTCAAAGCGTTGACAAAGCTGTAAAGCACCCAAGAACCCAAGCCGCACATGATGGCTGAAAAAGCCAAGGCTTGCCAATCACTCAGCTCACCTTTGGCCGTTGGACGCCACGCCGTCCGCCGCATTTGGGCATCGATGCTTTTTTCCACCAAACAATTGAAAGCTGCGGCAGCACCCGCCACCAACCAAATGCCAAGGCAAGCCCAAGCAGCCAGTTGAATTTCAGGCAACGATGGCACACCCGGCACGGCCAAGACCATGCCAATCAAGGCGCAAAAAACGATCAACTGAATGACGCGTGGTTTTGTCAACGCGTTAAACTGACGCCAGCGAGAACTCAAAGTTTGAGCAGGGTTCATAAGAGCAATCCAATCAAGATCACACACAGTGCAGCGGCGCCACCTGTGTGCATCACGGCCGCAAGCAGCGGCCATCCCAACACGACATTAGAAATTCCTGTGAGTACTTGCACCAACAGCACGACCAACAAACCAATGGCGTGGCGACGTTGTTCACGCAAGCGCCACAGTCGACTTGCAAGAAACACCAAGTACAGAGCCAGCAAGATCGCAAAACACCGATGGGTCACATGCATGGCCGTCAGCGCTTGAAAGCTCAACACTTCGCCCTCGCCCGTCATGCCCAGTGGGCGCCACAACGTAAAGGCTTGCGAAAAATTCATGTCGGGCCAAAGCGCGTTTTGGCACAAAGGCACGGTATCGCAGGCCAACACGGCGTAGTTTGTGCTCACCCATGCGCCCAGGAAAATTTGAACGCTCAACAGCAACAGGCCTAGCGCTATCCCAACTCGCAGGTCAGAGCTCAGTTTTGGAAGTGCTGAACGCCGAGCTTGAACCATCAAGAGCCCCAACAAGGTCATGCCGCCCATCAAATGCAAACTCACAATCAAGGGAAACAATTTCATGGTGACTGTCAAAGCACCAAATGCGCCTTGTACACAGACCCACAAGAACGTCAAACTGGGCCAAAACACTGGGGTTTGACTGTCGCCTTTGAGCCGTCTGACCCAAGCAAATACAGCCAGCGTCAAAATCAAGCCACCCACGGTCATCGCCAAGTAGCGATGGATCATTTCAATCCAAGCTTTGGTGTGCGTGACGGGTCCGCTGGGCATTTGCGCTTGTGCTTGCGCAATCTCTCCATGTGCGCCCACGGGACTTGCAAATCCATAGCATCCCGGCCAATCAGGGCAGCCCAAGCCCGAATCGGTCAGACGGGTAAAGGCACCAAACAAAACCAAATCGAAGGTCAGAAATAGCGTGAGCAAGGTGAGCAACTGAATGCGCCGAGCCGTCGATGCGCGTGGGTTGCGCAACCAAATCCAGCTCAAAGGCACCACGGCTAAAACACAAGCCGTCAGTAGCAAATGCAGCAATGGCTGAAGGTTGAAAAGACTGTGAGACATCATGCTGCTCAGCGTCCCGCTTCATCCCACGAGGCTGAAGCCCTCAACAAACGCTCTAAGTCGCGTTTGACTTTGACGGCTCCTTCTGTATCCAACTTCGAAGGAAAACGCATCATCCATTCGCCCATTGGATCGACCAAGTAAAGGCTGTCTGACAACTCAGCGTCAGGCGTGATCTGGAGCCATTGCTTTAAAACAGCTGGATCTACGCGCAATACGGTTGCTTCTTTGAGGCCAGGTTGGATGTCTTTGGGAACGTCTTGGTCGTCTGAAATCAGCCAAACCCATTCTGTGCGCGGTTTGTCCTTGCCCAACCCAGTCAAAATTTGTCGCTGCATGTACAGCGCCTTTTGACAAGACTCGGCGCACGCACCGCCAAAAACGCTGATGAAAAGCCATTGGCCTTTCAAGCTGGGCAAGTTCACTGCTTTGCCATCCAGCGAAGTTGCTTTTGCTTGAGGCAAAGCGCGCGTGGGTTGGATCAATTCACCAAAGTTGCGTCTGGCCTCGGGACGAATCACGTAATACGTGAAGTACGAAGCAACCACCGGTGCGGCGCACACCAAGGCCACCAACAGCATGCGCAAACGCCCGGTTGCCGTGCGCTTGGCTTCATTTTGAGCAACGGCATCCGGCGCCGGCAGGTCATACACCGTCATGCCTAAGGGTTTTTGCGATTCAGGGCGTGGTTTGTTTTGCATGTCGAAAAGGTTTTATCCATTGAAACCAAAAATAGAGCAAGAGCTGCGTCGTTGCCAAAGCGAACCACTGAAACGCGTAGCCCCAGTGTTTTTCTACACCCGCAGTGATTTCTGGCCAATCGCGGCGCAGTCCATCCGATGCGGCATCGGTTTGAAGCACCACCGCATTGAAATCGAGGCCGGTCTCGCCAGAAAATTTTTCCAAATCCAGATTTTGCCGAATGCGTGACTGCGCCAAACCAGGTTCTTGCGCCTCTGCGTCAGTCGATAAGGCATACATCGCAGAAGGCGGCGGCGACAGTCGCCCATTGACCTCCACCTCTTGCAAGGGCGTGTTCACTTCAGGCAATTGGGTTCGATCTTCAAAATTGCGCGGCACCCAACCCCGCTGAACCAAAACCGTGTGCGTGGCATCCAGACGCAAGGGCGTCAAAACCCAAAAGCCCGCTTGTCCATCCATGTATCGGTTGTCTAAATAAACGGTGAAGTTTGGCATCCACTGCCCACGCAAGTTCACGCTTCGATGCATTTGCAAAAAAGCAGCTGGGGTGGACAACAGCGTTTGCAAAGTCAAAACAGGCGCTTGCTGCTGCGCCACGATGGCGTCGTGGCGGGCTTGTTTTTCGTGCGCCCGTGACATTTGCCAAATTCCTAGGCGCACGGTCAACGTCACGCCCAAACACGTCGCTAAGGTAATCCACCAACGGCGTCGGCTTTGTGTTGCGAAGATAATGGAGGACATGAAATTCATTGTCGCACTTGCGTTTTTAGGTATCTTTGCCAGTCTGGCTTCAGCACTGGTTTTCATGATGCGCAACGGAGCCAAAGATCAATCTTCGCAGTCGGGGCGCATGGTCAAAGCCTTGGGACTGCGCGTGGGTCTATCCATCCTGCTGTTTATTTGTGTTTTGTTGGGCTGGCACCTGGGCTACATCCAACCCACAGGCATTGCCGCTGGTCAATAAAGCTTTCGCTAAAAACAACAAAGGCCGCTCAGCGGCCTTTGCTTTTTGGCGGCACAGCCTTACATCCAATACACCAAGATGTACAAGCCCAGCCAGACAACGTCAACAAAGTGCCAGTACCAAGCAGCGCCTTCAAAACCAAAATGACGCTCAGGCGTGAAATGGCCTTTTTGAATACGCAATGTCATGACCAGCAACATCAACATGCCCATGAACACGTGAAAGCCATGAAAGCCTGTGAGCATGAAAAAGGTTGAACCGTAAATGCCGGAACTGAGTTTCAGATTCATCTCAGTGTAGGCATGGTGGTATTCGTAGCCTTGAACAAACAAGAAGGTCAAACCCAAAGCCACTGTCAGCCACATGAATTTGAGCGTGGACTCGCGGTTGTTTTGAATCAATGCGTAATGCGCAATTGTCAGAGTGACACCCGAAGTTAACAACAAGCCCGTGTTGATGGTGGGCAACCAAAAAGGCGTCATGACTTCAAAGGGCTCCACGATGCCTGCTGGAGACGCTGTGGCTCCCGCGGCCAGCGTAGGCCAGACCGCTTTGAAGTTAGGCCACAGCAAAGCATTGTCCAAACTACCCAAAGCTGGAACCGAGTGCGCACGCGCCCACCACAACGCAGAGAAGAAAGCACCAAAGAACATCACTTCCGAGAAGATGAACCAGCTCATGCTCCAGCGGTAAGACAAATCAACCTTGTGGCCGAACAAGCCGCCTTCGCTCTCAGCAATTGCATCACCAAACCATTGGTAGAGCACACCCAACCAGAAGATCAGGCCAAAAAACAATGAATACTTGCCCCAATCCACACCATTGACCCACTGTCCAGCGCCCAAGATGACGAAGAACAACCCCAAAGCTGCCATCGCCGGGTGGCGTGACGCGTGAGGAACGTAGTAATAAGGCGTTGTGCCATGCGCGGTGCTACTCATCTCTGCTCCTTTTTTATTTTGCGACGATCAAATTGACCAACACGATCAATCCAATCACAAACAACAACCCAGCGACCAATCCCACACCCAGCACATGCAAAGGCGTGATTTTTTCGATGTCCTTTTGAAACTCACTGCTTTTGCGAATTCCCAAAAAAGACCAAGCCACCGCAACCATTGACCTCAACAACGAACCTTGCTTACTCATACGCCCAATCCCTTGCCAACTGAGCTGTCAGTCGGCGCAGATGGTGTTTTGGAACCCACCTCAAAGAAGGTGTACGACAAGGTAATGGTGCTGACATCTTTGGAAAGTTTCGAATCAATCACGAACACCACCGGCCACTGTTTTTTCTCTCCAGGCGCCAAGGTGTATTGGTTGAAACAAAAACACTCCAATTTATTGAAATGCGCTGCCGCTTGACGAGGCGCGTAGCTCGGAATCGCCTGCGCAGACATCACACGGTTTTGCAAATTTTGAAACTCGTACATCACGGTGGTTAACTCACCAGGATGCACTTGCATTGAACTTTGCGCAGGATGAAAACTCCAAGGACCACGCGCATTGGCATCAAACTCAACCGTGATGGTTCTGGAGTAATCGATCTGCGTGTTAGCGGCCAAACTGGCTCTCGCTCCACCTGCACCCGCCACTTCACGCTCTCCAAGCGCCAACACGTTGATGCCGGTGAACTCACAAATCGCTTTGTACATCGGCACCAAGGCGTAACCAAATGCAAACATGCCGGCTGCAACGATCAGCAGCTTTCTCAGCATCAAGGCATTGGCGCGAAAACTCATCATGGCGTTTTTATGGATTCAACCAAATTACTTTGGCAAAGAATCCAACAAAAAAAACCACCGCGACCGACGCCAAAATCAGCCCTAGTCGCAGGTTTTGTTTGCGTTGCTCCGGAGTCATTCAAATCATCCAATCACGCGCGTTGCAGTCGAATCCAACTTGGGAGGATTTTCAAACGTGTGGAAAGGCGCAGGAGAAGGGACTTCCCATTCCAAACCTTCTGCAGCTTCCCAAGGTTTTTGCGATGCTTTTTCACCATGACCACGCATGGTTGGCAACACCACGAACAAGAAGAAGTACACCTGAGCAAAGCCGAAGAAGAATGCACCCACTGAAGCGATCGCATTGAAATCAGCAAACTGCATGGGGTAATCCGCATAACGGCGTGGCATACCGGCCAGCCCCAAAAAGTGCATGGGGAAGAAGGTCACGTTGAAAGAAATCAGAGTCCACCAAAAATGGATCTTGCCCCGAGTCTCGTTGTACATCACACCCGTCCATTTGGGCGACCAGTAATAAAAACCCGCAAACATCGCGAACAAGGAGCCCGCCACCAACACATAGTGGAAGTGAGCCACGATGTAATAGGTGTCTTGAATTTGCATGTCGATGGGCGCCATAGAGCAAATCAGGCCCGTAAATCCACCCATTGTGAACACAAAGATGAAACCCACAGCAAACAACATGGGGGTTTCAAATGTCATGGAGCCTTTCCACATCGTGGCGATCCAGTTGAAAACTTTCACACCCGTGGGAACAGAAATCAACATCGTGGCGTACATGAAGAACAACTGACCCGTCACAGGCATGCCCGTCGCATACATGTGGTGCGCCCAAACGATGAAAGACAGAATCGCAATCGATGATGTGGCGTACACCATCGAGGCGTAACCAAACAATTTTTTACGCGCAAATGCGGGCACGATTTGGCTGATGATGCCAAACGCAGGCAAGATCATGATGTACACCTCGGGGTGTCCGAAGAACCAGAAAATATGCTGGTACATGACCGGATCGCCGCCACCCGCTGGATTGAAGAAGGTCGTGCCGAAGTGACGATCCGTCAAAGTCATGGTGATTGCACCGGCCAACACAGGCATCACTGCGATCAACAAGTAAGCAGTGATCAACCAAGTCCAAACGAACATAGGCATTTTCATCAAGGTCATGCCAGGCGCACGCATGTTCAAGATGGTCACGATGATGTTGATGGAACCCATGATGGATGAAGCACCCAGAATGTGCATGGCAAAGATACCGGCATCCATGGAGGGACCCATTTGCAAGGTCAATGGCGCGTAAAGCGTCCAACCAGCAGCAGGGGCGCCACCCGGCATGAAAAACGAGCCCGCCAAGGTGACCGCCGCAGGAATCATCAACCAAAAGCTGAAGTTGTTCATGCGAGCGAAAGCCATGTCAGAGGCGCCAATTTGCAACGGAATCATCCAGTTCGCAAAGCCAACGAAAGCAGGCATGATCGCGCCAAACACCATGATCAAGCCGTGCATGGTGGTGAGTTGATTGAACAACTCAGGGTTGACGAATTGCAGACC
>CAIYFE010000146.1 GCA_903925445.1 uncultured Burkholderiales bacterium
CAAGGGGTCGCGAGTTCGAATCCCGCCACGCCGACCAATCGATTCAAGGGTTAGTAGATTAGCTTCTACTAACCCTTTTGTCTTTTTCGAGGCTCACATCTTGGAGTGCGAGATGTTGAACTGGTCAACCCCGTCGAAGTTTTTCAATTCATTGGCCAAGACCGAAATCGGCACAGCCTTGTCTTTGTTCTCCGCAATGGCGATGTAGCGCCATTCTTGTTGGGCTTGATCAAACCGGATGTTCAGCGTGCTGGGCAAGATCTCGTACCCCCGATCCTTGGCGATGCGCTTCAAGATGTTTTCTTGCGGCGTGAAACCATGGCGAAACCGAATCGTGATGGACACCGCTTGTTTGGCAGGCAACCAGTGTTCGAGTTTCATCACCCAAATCATCAAAATGGTGGACAACACCGTCACCAAAATCGCGGTGGCGTAAAAACCAATGCCCACCAAGATGCCAATGGCAGAAGATGCCCAAATCGAGGCCGCGGTGGTCAAGCCGCTGATGCTGAAACCATCTTTCATGATGACCCCAGCGCCTAAAAAACCAACGCCAGTGACCACGCCTTGGATGATGCGCGTTGGGTCTGGCGACACAGGCACAGGCAAGACGCCGTGTGCTGCACCCCCATACCAATGTGTGGGCGTGCCCGCCAGCACAATGAGCGCGCAAGAAGCCATGCAAACCAGCCCGTAAGTGCGCATGCCGGCTGCACGTCCGTTGAAAGACCGTTCATAGCCGACGAACAACCCCAAAAACATGGCGCCTGCGATATTGAGAAATGCCAGTAAATTGGTGGCAACTTGTTGCTCTGACCAGTAACGTGAGATCAAGTCTGCAACTGAAAAAATCATAAATTTTCCTAATCTTGGCGTTTAAAAATGGTTCTAACACAGCCAGTGGAAAATTAACGTATTCGTACTTTTGCTATTTTGGAGTTGCATGCGTGATGCAGTTCCAGCCAAGGATGCGTGGCGCAGCTTCAATCGGTTTGTTTTTCTTGCCAAGCTTCGCAAGCGTTGTCCAGTTTGATTTCTGGGTAATGGTCCATTCGCTTGAGTTTGCGCAACAAGGCCGACAGCTTGAAATACTGCAAACCACATCGAAAACCGGTCTTGGAAGAATAAGACGGCATGATGTATTCACAGTTTTCACACCGTGGTGAGTGGTTGCTGGATTCGACGTGCGGCATTGGGTTGGATTATCTGGCCATTGCGCCGGTGTGCGCTTGATGCTTATCAAAATCATTGAGCTCCAATCAGGGTCAAAGTATTGGGCAACCTTTCGCAGCGAAAATAGCAGCGCGTCGCCAGTCGATGAGCCATTCCAAGCAGGAGCGCAATTTGCAGACGGTGTTGATTTTTCGAGAAATTCGAGACGCGCAAGCGGCGCGAGAAACCATCGTGGTTTTGCAAGATTTGCTACAAAAAGGCCAGTTGCAGTTCAGAAACCCGCCGCCTGAACCGACAGTTTGCTGCGGCAGAGGCTGCGGCGTGTGCGTCTGGGAAGGCTTTGTAACCGCCTCAGAAACTTGGCGCTTGGATGCGTTGAGCTTGCTTGAACAAGCGCGCGGCGTCGGTACTTTTAAGGAAAGCCTGTCATGACATTGAGTAAAAAACAAAAACTTGTCGCCATGGTTTTGACCGTTTCGTTGCTCTTGGCCTTGGCCATTGCGTGGGAACGCCAGAGCACGAATCAACAGCACTTGAGCGAGGCTTTAGAGCGCGAAAAAAGCCTGCACGACACCGCCGTGCAATTTGTACAAGCGTGTGCGCAACGTCAAGATTCCGTGGCTGAGCGGTTTGATCCCTACGGCGCAGTGTGCAAGCAAGGGCAAGACGATGCGGCTTTGACTGCGCACAACATGGCTCAGATCCAAGAACGGCAAGCGCAGTCGGGGCGTTATTTTTTGAACAATGTCGTGGGCTTGTTTTTGTTGTTCGACCTGATCGCTGGGGTGCTCTACGCGTTTGAGCGCCGACTCACGCGTTGGGAGCAGAGCCTAGAAACTGAGCCACATGATTGATCAGCACAGAGACGCGGTGCGGAATGTACCGATTGCTGGGAAGCACGGCATAAATACCCAATTCCGAAGCCCTGTAATTTTGCAAAATTTCAACCACTTCACCGCGCTCTAAAAACGCTTGGGCGATGAAGTCAGGTTGTCGCGTGATGCCCAGCCCCGCAGCCGCCGCCTGCGTGAGCGCCACGCCGTTGTTGGCAGCAATGCGTCCGCGAATGGCGATGCTTTGGGTTTGGCCTTGCGCGGTGTATTGCCAAGAGGTTGAGCGCATGTCGCTGGCATAAGTCAGGCATTCGTTATTGAGCAAATCTTCAGGCTGCTTGGGCGTGCCGTTTTGAGCCAAGTAGTTTTGAGAAGCCAACGTGAGCAAACGACAGGTGCCCAACTTGCGCACGATATCGCCGGGGTCGAGCTCGGCGGTGATGCGAATGGACAAGTCGATGCCTTCTTCGATGAGGTTGGCGCGTCGGTCTGAAAAGTCCATCGCCAACTCGATTTGCGGGTGTTGTTGACCAAAGTCGATCAGCGCGGGCATGAGGCGCTGCAAACCAAAGCTCAAGGGCAATCCCAACCGAATGCGACCGCGTGGAATGGCTTTTTCTTCCGCCAAACTGGATTCTGCGGCGTCCAGCATGTTCAAGATGACGCGACATTTTTCGAGGTAGGCCGCACCTGCTGTGGTGAGGGTCAGGCTGCGCGTGCTGCGGGTGATGAGCTTGGTGCCGAGTTGCTTTTCAAGCGCAGAGATTTGCCGCGTCACCAAGGAGCGGTCGACATTGAGTTGGTTGGCCACGGCAATGAAGCTGCCCGCTTCGGCCACCCGCACAAAGGTATGCATGGCGTTGAATTTGTCCATTGTTGTGTATTTTGCAACAAAAAATTGATGATTTGTGTGTTTTTCCTTCGACTCAAGCCGCCTACAGTTCGAACTCAAGCGATTGAAACACCATGAATACCTCACACAACGTTCTTTTCGTGCCGCATGGCGCCCCAACTTTTGCCCTCCGTCCGGGGGCCGTGGGTGCGGCCATGTCTCGGGTTGCGCAGCAGTTGCAGACGCCGCGCGCCATCATCGTGGTGAGCCCGCATTGGGAAACAGCCCAACCCACGGTTGGCACAGCCACCAAGCTGGAGACGATTCACGACTTTTACGGTTTTGATCCCGCGCTCTACAGCCTCAGCTATCCCGCCACCGGATGCCCCGAAGCGGCGCGCGAGGTGGTCAAGGCCTTGCAAGCGCACGGTTTGAGCGTGGCCGAAGACGACCGCCGTGGTTTGGATCACGGCGCTTGGGCGCCCTTGCGCCAAATGTTTCCAGATGCAGACATTCCCGTGGTGCCTGTTTCCGTGCAATCGCATGCGGGGCCCGCGCATGCTTTGCGTGTGGGACAAGCCTTGCGTGATTTGGTGACCCAGGGTTTTTTGTTGATCGCCAGTGGCAACATCACGCACAACTTGGGCGACTGGCGCGTGGCGCATCAAACGGGCGGTTCGACGCCAGCGTACGTGAATCGCTTTGCCGACTGGATTCACGAGCAGTTGCTGCGTCACGATGTGGACGCGTTGTTGGATTACCGTCGCCAAAGCGCCGATGGCGTGCGCGCGCATCCCAGCGACGAACATTTGCTGCCTTTGTTCACCGCCTTGGGCGCGGCGGGTGAGGCAGCGCAGGCACAGCCTTTTTATCGTGGCGTGAGCGATTACGTGATTGCGATGGATGGCTACCAATTCATTGAAAGGGCATGATTTTGAAAAACAGTTACACAGGATTCGCCAAGCTGTTGCATTGGCTGATGGCGTTGGTGATTTTTGGGTTGCTTGCGCTGGGGCTGGTCATGGCGGACATGCCGCTGTCGCCTGAAAAATTGCAATATTTTTCGTGGCACAAATGGGCGGGCGTGAGCATTTTTGTGCTGGTGTGGGTGCGACTGGCTTGGCGTGCGATCAATCCACCACCAGCTTACCCCGACAGCATGTCGCCCTTTGTGCAGAAGTTGGCTCACGGCGGACATCACCTGTTGTACGTTTTGATGATCGTGATTCCCTTGACGGGCTGGTTGATGAGTTCAGCCAAAGGTGTGCAAACCGTTTGGTTTGGGGTCTTGCCTATTCCTGATCTGTTGAGCAAAGACAAAGCCTTGGGCGAATTGTTGGAAGACTTGCATGCCAGCTTGAATTGGTTGCTGATGTTCATGTTGGCTGGCCATGTGGCGGCAGCGCTCAAACACCACTTCATCGACAAAGACGACGTGCTCACGCGCATGACTTTGTCGGGTTCGTCCAAACAATAATTCCATCTCATTTCAGGAGTCACCATGAAAAAAATCATCGGCCTGGCCGTGTTGGCCAGCTTCATGACGGCCGCAAGTGCTGTGCAGTACAAGGCCATTGACGTCGACAAAAGCAGCGTCACTTTTGGCTACAAACAAATGGGCGTGGCCATGGATGGCAAGTTCAAAAAATTCAACGCCAAATTGGACTTCGATCCAGCCAAGCCCGCATCGGCCAAAGCAACGATTGAGATCGATCTCAACAGCGTGGACACCGGCTCCATAGAAGCCGATGGCGAGGTGGTGGGCAAAGCTTGGTTCAATGCCTCCGCGTATCCCAAAGCAAGTTTTGAATTGCAGCAAATCAAGTCCACCGGCGCGAACCAATTTGAGGCCACGGGCAAGCTCACCATCAAGGGCAAAACCGTCGACATCAAAGCACCTTTGAAGTACACCGCGCAAGGCGCCAAGGGTGTGTTCACTGGGGGCTTCATCATCCATCGTGCAGACTTTGCGATTGGCGAAGGCACATGGTCCAAATTTGATGTCGTGGCCAACGACATTCAAGTCAATTTCCAACTCACCGCCCAATCGGGTCAATAACCTCAACAGGAGTCTTCATGAAAAAAATCAACCGCATCGCAGCCGCTTTTGCTTTTGCAACATTGGCCGCAGCCGCCCAAGCTGCACCTTTGACCTACAACGTCGATGGTTCACACACTTTTCCGCGTTTTTCTTACTCGCATTTTGGTTACTCGACCCAGTTGAGCCGCTTTGACAAAACCACCGGCTCCGTGGTGTTTGACGCCGAAGCCAAAACGGGCTCGGTGGACATCGTGATCGACATGAAATCGGTGGACACAGGCTTTGCCGACTTCAACGGCCACATCCAAGGCGAAGATTTCTTGGACACAGCCAAGTTCCCTCAAGCCACCTTCAAATCTACCAAAGTGGTTTTTGAAGGCGACAAGCCTAAAACCATCGAAGGCAACTTGACCATCAAAGGCGTGACCAAGCCTGTGACTTTGACCGTGACTTCGTTCCAAGCCATGCCCCATCCCATGATGAAAAAACCAGCCCTTGGCGCCAACGCTTTCACAGTGATCAAGCGCACTGAATTCAACGCCGGCAAGTACGCGCCTTACGTGGGTGACGAGGTGCGCATTGACATCGCTCTGGAGGCGATGGCTCAGTAATTTGGCTTTGGCTTAGAATTCACGCTGCTCCGGGGTGTGCTGCGCAGATGCGACAGTTGCTGAGATGGATACCAAACCCGTGAACTTGAATCGGATCATGCCGACGTAAGGAGAGCTGCACAGGGCGCCCACGCCCCGTCACACTTTTCGGAGCACTTGCTTGTTTGACTGAAAAGGTTGCCTGTGACGTCACTGAATTCTGAGTTGTTGTCGTTCATGGCCTTGTCCGATGCGGACGAGGCCATTTTCAATGGCATGGCCTTGCGCTTGTTTGCGCATCAGTTTGAACACAACCCGCCGTTTCAAAAGTTTTGCCAGCAGCGAGGCAAAACGCCGCGCACGGTCAAAAGCTGGCGCGACATTCCTGCGGTGCCCATCAACGGTTTCAAAGATTTGACGCTCAGTTGCGTGCCAACCGAGCAGTGCGAGCGTGTCTTCATGACCAGCGGCACGACGCGGGGCGATGTCAAAGGCCGACATTTCCATCCCGACTTGGTGGTGTATGACGCCTCGATGCAACGCAACTTCGCCAAGGCTTTCATGCAAGGTCGCACGTGCATGCGCATGGGTGTGCTTTTTCCTACCTCGCAGGCCATGCCCAACTCTTCGCTGGCGCATTATTTGGATTTGGCGCTGACGCATTTCGGCACTCCCCAGAGCGAAAACTTCACGGGTGAGCAGGGCGTGGACGTGGCGCGTTTGGTGCGGGTGATTCAGTCTTGCGAGCAAAGCGGCGAGCCCTTGGCGTTGTTGGGGGCAAGCTTTAGCTTTGTGCAGGTCATGGACGCTTTGGCCGAGCAAGGCCTGAGCTTTAACTTGCCAGCAGGCAGTCGTTTGTTGGACACGGGCGGCTTCAAAGGCCAGTCGCGTGAGTTGGCCTTGGAAGATTTTTACAACCAACTCAGCCAAGTCATGGGCGTTGGGCGTGATCAATGCTTGAATATGTACGGCATGACCGAGTTGAGCACGCAGTTTTATGACTCAGGCAATGCGCAAGTGCCTTCGCTCAAACGCGGTCCGCATTGGATTCGATCGCGGGTGATCGATCCGCTCACCGGTGCCGACATGCCTTTTGGCGAGCGTGGCATTTTGGTGCATTGCGACTTGGCCAATTACAACGCCGTCACCACCATCTTGACGGAGGATGTGGGCATCTTGCACGAGGACGGATTTTTCTTGCTCGGGCGAGCCCAAGGCGCGCAAGCCAAAGGTTGCTCCTTGGCGGTTGAAGATTTCTTGAAAGCGGCGCGCACGTGAACACCATCGAGTTATTTGCGGGCTACTTGCCGGGGCTGGCGCGTGACCAAGTGCAGCACCAAGTGCTGCGCTTTGAAGATGCCCGCCAAGTTGTGTTGGTGCATGTGCCCGTGCTCACGCCAAGCCAAGTGGACGCGTTGGTGCAACGCGTCAAAGCGGGCAGTCAACAGCATCTCAAAACCAAATCGGCCAGCGAAATCGTGACCTTGATCGATGGCGTGATTCAGCGCTTGTTGGATGTCAACCACCCCGTGCGTCAACAAGCCCAAGCCGTGCTGCCCACGGTGACGGGCTTTGACGCGCACATGTTGCGCGTGGGTCTGACGCGGTACTTGCAATCGTTTCGGGCCATGCAGTTGCAGCGTTTTTTGGCAGAAGATTTTGACAA
Organism: uncultured Burkholderiales bacterium; assembly: GCA_903925445.1. Lineage (GTDB taxonomy): Bacteria > Pseudomonadota > Gammaproteobacteria > Burkholderiales > Burkholderiaceae_C > Limnohabitans. The sequence continues at coordinate 7,136 of CAIYFE010000146.1, forward strand.
CCCAAAAATCTTGGATGAATTTCAACCGCGAGTGACAGGCGGTTGGCTCAAGGCCTTGGGGCCTGATGTGCTCACCCACGTGTGGGCCGGCAATGTGCCTGCTTTGAGTTTGTGGAGCTTGATTTCTGGCTTGTTGGTCAAAGCCGGCAACATCGGCAAAGTTGCCAGTGCCGAGCCTTTGTTTGCGGGATGGTTCGCGCAGATGTTGGTGGAGCTGGCGCCCGAGTTGGCAGATTGTTTGGCGGTTGTGTGGTGGCAAGGCGGCGATCACGCGCAAGCCAAAGCCGTGCTGTCACAAGCCGAGGTGGTCATGGCGTATGGCAGCAATGAATCGATGGCTCAGGTGCAAAGCTTGGTGCCCGCAAGCGCTCGGTTTTTGCCACACGGGCACAAAATAAGTTTTGCTGTGATTGGGCGTGAAGCCTTGGATGTGCGCCATGCGCCCGACACCGCGCGATTGGCGGCGCAAGATGTGGGGCGTTTCGATCAGCAGGGTTGCTACTCCCCGCATGTTTTGTATGTGCAACGCGGGGGCAAGGTTTCGCCTGCATCGTTTGCGCAGCATTTGTCGACGGAGTTGGGCGCTTTGCAGCAGCACATGCCGCGAAGTGCTTTGTCGTTGGCAGAAGGGCAGGCCGTGGCGCAGTGGCTTCAGGGTTTTGAAATGCAGGCCATGCAAGACCCCTCGGTTCAAGTCTTGGGTCAGCTGCAGGACGCTTGGCATGTGATTTATCACGACCGCCCGATCGCGTTGCAACCCAGCGCGCTCAACCGCTGCATTCAAGTGGTGGCCATTGATGCGTTGCAAGATGTGGTGCCCTTGATTGCGCCTTGTCGCAGCTTGCTGCAAACCGCAGGTGTGGCCCTGGCGCCCGAGGCGTTGCTTGGTTTTGCCCAGACCTTGGGGCAAGCGGGCGTGACCCGCGTATGCGGCTTGGGCGAGATGACCTCGCCCTTGGCTGGTTGGCACCACGATGGCCGCTTCAGCTTGCTCGACTTGGTGCGCATGGTGGAGGTGGACGCCTCGGCCGAACCGTTGGCTGAACAATTTTCTGGCTACAGGGTGTGACCATGACCCATCGCACACTCGTTTTTTCAGAAGTCTCCTACCGCTTTGAGGGTTGGCCGGCGGTGGTGGATCACGCCAACTGGCGAGTAGAGGCGGGTGAATTTCATTGCTTGCTGGGACGCAGCGGCTGCGGCAAAACCACTTGGTTGAAGTTGGCGGCTGGCTTGCTCCATCCGCAAGCGGGACAGGTGTTGTGGCAAGGCGAGCCCGTGCTGCAACCGCGCGCGGATGTGGGCTTTGTGTTTCAGTCACCGACCTTGCTCAATTGGTTGAGCGCGCTGGACAACGTGTTGCTGCCCATTCGCGTGCACCGCGCTTGCACCCGCGAAGAAATGGCACATGCAAAAGCGCTGATGCAACAAATGGGGCTGTCCGCCTGCATGCATCAACGGCCAGGGCAGTTGTCGGGTGGGCAACAAAGTCGGGTCGCCATTGCTCGGGCCTTGGTCACCCAGCCTGCTTTGTTGCTGATGGATGAACCCTTTGCCGCTCTTGACGCCATCACGCGGGAAGAGTTGCAAACCGAATTGCGCCGTTGGGTCAAACAGTTGGGGGCTTCGGTCTTGTTTGTGACGCACGACATTGCTGAAGCTGCTTTTTTGGCCGATCGCGTGGCCTTGATGGATGCCGGCCACATCGTGCATGACCAACGCCTGAACTGGGCTGAACGCAACGCTGCTTTGCGTTACAGCGCGCCGTTCACGCAGGCGTGTGCCGATTTGCGCAACGCATTGGACAACACAGGAGCGCTGGCATGAAGGTTGGCTTGCGTGTTCGCATGACGCGTTTGGCAAGTGTCTGTCTTTGCCTGGTGCTGCTGCTGGTTTGGGAGGCTTGGGTGCAACACCAAGGCATTTCAGCCTTGGTGCTGCCTGCGCCCAGTCAAATTGGAATCACCTTGTGGCGTGGCTTGGCTTCTGGCTATTTGCTAGGTCACATGCAGCAAACTTTGTTCGAGTTGTGCTGGGGTTTGCTGGCAGGGTGTGTGTTGGGTTTTGTGGGCGGCGTGGTGTTGGCGGAGCTGGAAGGTTTGCGCCGCATCGTCATGCCTTATGTGGTGACCAGCCAAGTGGTGCCCAAGCTGGCCTTGGCACCTTTGTTCAGTGTCTGGTTTGGTTTTGGCACCTTGCCCATCGTGGTCATGACGGCCTTGATTTGTTTTTTCCCTTTGCTTGAAAACACCATGACGGCTCTGTCACAAGCCGATGACCAGCAATTGGCGCTGTTTCGCGTGTGGCGGGCTTCGCGCTGGACCACGCTTTGGCGACTCAAGTTGCCGCAAGGCTTGCCCACGGTGTTGGCCGGTTTGCGCGTGGCGGTGGTGTTGGCTTGGGTGGGTGCGGTGGTGGGTGAATTCACCACAGCCAGCAAGGGTTTGGGCGCGTTGATCATCGCGGCACAAGGGTCGATGGATACCGCATTGATGTTTGCGGTGTTGGTGTTGATCACCGCACAGGGTTGGTTGATGTACCAGCTGTGTGGTGTGTTGGAGCGCTTTGTTTTGCGCAAAGTCGGGTTTTAAGAAAGGTTGGGTTTATGAAATTTTTGAATCGTGTGGCAGCCGTGTTGTTGAGCTTGGTTGCTTGTTGGGCGCAGGCTCAAACTGCGGCGGACAAGTTAGACAAATTCACAGTGGCGGGGTGGAGCAAACCCATCACTGAAATCACCAACTTGTTGGTCGAACAAGACAAGGGCTTTTTCAAAGCCAAAGGCATCGATCTGGCCTACGTGCCGGGCGCTGGCGGTGGCGATGCCTTGCGCAACTTGTTGAGCGGTCAGGCCGATGTGGCGTTCACCGACCCGGGCTCCTTGTTTGCTGCTTTGGACAAGGGCGAAAAACTGCGCGTGGTGTATGACATTTATCCGCAAAACGTGTTCAACGTGGTGTCGCTCAAGTCGGCCAACATCCTCAAACCTGCCGACCTCAAGGGCAAACGCATTGGCGTTTACAGCTTGTCCAGCGGCACCCGCCAAAACTTGCAGGTTTTGTTGCACCAAGCAGGTTTGAGCGAGGCCGATGTGACCGTGGTCGTGACGGGTTTGCTCAACTTTGCGCCCTTGATGCAAGGCCAAGTCGATGCCACGGCGGCAACCGACACCGGGCTTTTCATTGGTCGCCAAAAAGGTTTGGCCGATGTGAACGTGATGGAGGTGAAAAACTACCTCAATGTGTCCAGCGATTTTTTTGTGGTGCGTGAAGACACCTACCAACAAAAGAAAGACCTCATCAAGCGCTTTTTGCAGGCCTACCGCGACAGCGCCAAGTGGATGGCGCAGTCCCCCCAAGAAGCCGCTGAGTTGGCGCTTAAGTACGCCATCGACGGACAAAACCCTGCAGCCAACTTAGAAATCATCAAGCTGCGCAACGCCTCCAGCGTGTCCGCGCTGACCCAAAAGCGCGGCTGGGGCACGGTCGATGTGGAGGCCTTGCAAAAAGCTGCACGCGCTTACAAAGCTTTCGGCTTGATTCAAAGCGAGCTGAACATGTCGGAGGTGGTGCGTTTGGACTTGCTGCCTTCGCCATGACATCCGCCCGAAATTTCCAAGGCCAGGTGGTGCTGGTCACGGGGGCTGGGCGAGGCATCGGCGCGGCCATTGCCAAGGCCTTTGCGGGTGAGGGCGCGTTCGTGGTGGTGAACTACTTGCGCAACCACGAAGCAGCGCAGGCCGTGGTGGCGCAATGCCAGCAACTGGGGGGCGATGCGTTGGCCATTCAGGCCGATGTGTGTGACCGCGCGCAAGTTCAAGCCCTGGTGGCGCAAACTTTGCGCGAAGCAGGGCGCATCGATGCCGTGGTGAACAACGCGTTTGCGCCTTATGTGTTTGATCCCGAGCAACGGCAAACCTTTGATGCGCTGGATTTTTCTCACTATCAAAGCCAGTTTGATGGGGCGGTGCGCGCGGCGTTTGAGGTCTGTCAGGCGGTGTTGCCGCATTTCAAGCAGCGCGGTGCTGGCAGCATCATCAACCTGGCGAGCGACTTGGTGGCGCGTCCCAGCGTGGCGTATCACGACTACGCCACGGCCAAGTCGGCGTTGGTGGGCTATAGCCGAAACCTTGCCGCCGAACTTGGCGCATTCAACATTCGTGTCAACTGCGTGGCGCCGGGTTTGGTCTTCCCGACCCAAGCCAGTCGGGCAACCAAAGAAGATATCAAACAGCTGATTGCCACGCAAACGCCGCTCAGACGCATCGCCACGCCCCAAGATGTGGCAGGTCCGGTCTTGTTTTTGGCTTCCGCCTGGAGCCAATTCATGACGGGACAGGTGCTTTATGTCGATGGCGGCTGGGTGATGAATTGAATCGAGAACTATTCGTCACACGAGAGACAAGCCACGGGATAACCATGAGAAAAGAATCGCAACTAAGTCACAAAATCTGACATCTTCAATTTCGCCAGTTTCACAGACGGCGTGGTGCACGATGGCAGATGACATCATTTTGGAAACCAAGGACTTGGTCAAAGAGTTCTTGGGGTTTGTGGCAGTCAATCGAGTCAACCTCAAAGTCCGGCGAGGCCAGATCCACGCGCTGATTGGCCCCAACGGCGCAGGCAAAACCACGGTTTTCAATTTGTTGACCAAGTTTTTGATCCCAACGCAGGGGCACATTCTTTTCAACGGTCACGACATCACCGCCAAAAAACCCGCCGAAGTGGCGCACCGCGGTTTGGTGCGGTCGTTTCAGATTTCAGCCACCTTCCCGAACTTGACCGTGCTTGAAAACGTTCGCATTGCATTGCAAGGCGCCACGGGCTTGTCCTTGCATTTTTGGCGTTCTGAGCGGGTGCTCAACCAACTCAACGAGCGCGCGATGGCTTTGCTGGACGAAGTGGGGTTGAGCAGTTTTGCCAACATCACCGCGGTGGAGCTGGCCTACGGCCGAAAACGTGCGCTCGAAATCGCCACCACGCTGGCGATGAACCCAGAGCTCATGCTGCTGGATGAACC
>CAIYFE010000147.1 GCA_903925445.1 uncultured Burkholderiales bacterium
GGGAATGTTCAAGGTCAGCGCAACGGCGCCTTCAGACTCCGGCGCAATCTGCGCCACGCTCAGTGCATGAAAAGTGGTGCTGGAAGACATGGTCAATGGCTCAATAAGGTTTGAAGTAATCAAAGGGCTCCATGCAGCGCAAACATTTGTACAGCGCTTTGCAAGCGGTCGAGCCAAAGTGAGAGGTTTCGGTGGTGTCGTCAGAGCCACAACGCGGACAAGCGACAGCGACCCGTGGTGCAGGGCTGGCAAATTGCACCACCGCGCTGTTGGCTTGACAGCGCGAAGGCGGCGCAATGCCGTAGTCACGCAATTTTTCGCGGGCTTGATCGTTCATCCAGTCGGTGGTCCATGCGGGTGCGAGTTGGGTGTGCACCTTCACGGGCGCTCCCAAGGCTTGTACCGCCAACACAATGTCGTCATGGATTTGTTCCATCGCAGGGCAACCGCTGTAAGTAGGCGTGATGGTGACGTGAACGCAGCCATCGGGTGCCACTTGCACGTCGCGCAAAATGCCCATGTCGCGCAAGCTGACGACGGGAATTTCTGGATCGCTCAAGACATCGAGCGCTTGCCAGATGTCCGCCGTGGTAAGGGCGTGGCTGGTGCTCACCACACGCCCTCGGGATGGGCTCTGGCCAGGCTTTGCATCTCGTCCAACAAGTAGCTCAGGTGTTCCGAGTGAACGCCCAGTTTGCCCGTGGTCACAAAACCGTCGCTGCTGGCGCGTTGCAGACCGGCCTCTTGCAGCGCGTTGTCCAGCAAGTGGTTCCAGTCCGATTGCACCGATGCGGGCGCGATGCCCACGCCTTGTTGTTCGGCTTGGGTTTCAAACGCAGTGGTGCTCCAAAACTCTTGCGTGTAGGGCATCAGATGGTGGAGCGCCGCTTGTGCGCGTTGGTGGGATTCTTCGGTGCCATCGCCAAAACGCACCAACCAGTCGTGCGAATGGCGCAGGTGATAGCGCACTTCTTTGAGCGACTTGGCCGCGATGGCGGCCAGTTGGGCATCGCTGGAAGTTTGGAGTTTTTCCCACACCAAGGCCATCAACGCGCTGTACAAAAAATTGCGCACGATGGTGGTGGCGTAGTCGCGGTTATCGACGGCGTAGCCCACCAAGGGGCCATGATGGGGCAGCTCCAACAAGGTGTAGTTGCGAAACTCGTGAGGGTGTCGAAAGTAAGCCAGTTGGTCTTCGTCGCTGCCATCGTTTTTCAAAGTGGCTGCGTGTTGGTACAGCAAACGCGCTTGTCCAATCAAGTCCAGGCTGATGTTGGCCATGGCAATGTCTTCTTCGAGGATGGGGCCGTGCCCGCACCACTCGGCATTGCGTTGCCCCAGCACCACCGCGTTGTCAGCCAAGTGCAATAGGTATTCGAGGTGCGCCATCACATATGCCCCACTTCGTCAGGGATGCTGTAGAAGGTGGGGTGACGGTAAATTTTGTCGCTGGCGGGTTCGAAAAATTCTGCTTTGTCATCGGGCGCGCTGGCCGTGATGTGGTTGGATGGCACGACCCAAATGCTCACGCCTTCTTGGCGACGGGTGTACACATCGCGAGCCATTTGCAAGGCGTGGTGGGCGTCGCTGGCGTGCAAGCTGCCGCAATGTTTGTGTTCTAAGCCTTGCTTGCTGCGAACAAACACTTCCCACAAGGGCCATTCGCTCAAAGCTTTGGTATTTTTAGTGTCGCTCATGCGGCCTCCTTGTGTTGACGTTGTTGCTGTTTGTGTTGATGGGCGAGTGCGGCTTCGCGCACCCAAGCGCCTTCGTTCCAGGCCTTGACGCGGGTGCTCAAGCGCTCTTTGTTGCAAGGGCCGTTGCCGTTGACCGTGGCCCAAAACTCGTCCCAGTCAATTGCGCCGTAGTCGTAATGCCCGCGCGATTCGTTCCACTTCAGATCAGGGTCGGGCAGGGTGACGCCCAGCACCTTGGCTTGCGGCACGGTGGCGTCGACAAATTTTTGACGCAAGTCGTCATTGCTGATGCGCTTGATGCCCCAGCGCATGCCTTGGGCGCTGTTGGGGCTGTCGGCATCGGGTGGTCCAAACATGGCCAAGCATTTCCACCACCAACGGTTGACCGCGTCTTGCACCATTGCCTGTTGATCCACCGTGCCTTGTTGCATCATCACCAACAGCGCTTCATAGCCTTGACGTTGGTGGAACGATTCCTCTTTGCACACGCGCACCATGGCGCGGGCGTAGGGGCCGTAAGAGCAACGGCACAACGGAATTTGATTCATGATGGCCGCGCCATCGACCAACCAACCGATCACGCCCACGTCGGCCCAGGTGAGCGTGGGGTAATTGAAGATCGAGCTGTATTTGGCTTTGCCTGTGTGCAGCGCGTCGAGCATTTGGTCGCGACTCACGCCCAGCGTCTCGGCCGCGCTGTAGAGGTACAGACCATGACCGCCTTCGTCTTGCACTTTGGCAATCAAGATGGCTTTGCGCTTGAGACTCGGCGCCCGGCTGATCCAATTGCCTTCGGGCAGCATGCCCACAATTTCGCTGTGCGCGTGTTGGCTGATTTGACGCACCAGTGTTTTGCGATAAGCCTCGGGCATCCAGTCTTGCGGCTCGATGCGGCCATCGGCGTCAATCCGTTGGTCAAAAGACGCTTGCAACGCGGCTTCGCTGGCGCTGATGGGCTGAACGCGCGACTTAGCCGCTGCGGGGTCGCCATCGGGAACGCTGAATGATTGGGTGTACATGAAATCCACTCCTGCGCCCTAGACGGGGGCGCGAAGTGGACAGTGTAATCAATTAACCGACCAGTCGGTCGGCTAATTGATTAGGGGTTTCCTGAGGGTGATTTACCCGCCCGATTCCAGCGTAAATCCTTGTCCCAGCCCGCGCCCCAGCGCTTGTTCTAGCACTGGTAAGGCTTCTTTGAGCAAGGGTTTCAAGGTGTAAGGCGGGTTGATGATGAACATGCCGCTGGCGCTCAGGCCTTTGTCATCGCTGCGCGGCGAGCGGCCAATGTTCAAGGTGGCGTGCAGCCAAGGTTTCTTGATTGGGGCGCACAGGCCTTTGAGTCGGCGCGGCAAATCGTGCGCCTCCGCCCGAGGAATGATGGGGTACCAGACCAAATACGTGCCGGTGGCAAACCGACGCAAGCTGTCTTGAATGCAATCGGTGACGCGAAAGTAATCGGTTTTGAGCTCGTAGCTTGGGTCAATCAAGACGCAAGCGCGGCGCGATCCTCCGCTGGACACGGGCGGGGGCAGCAACGCCTTGAGGCCTTCAAAGCCATCTTGGCGCAGCACGCTGACGGTGCGTCCTGCTTGGAGCTGCTCCACATTGCCGGTGAGCGATTTGTGATCGGTGGGGTGAAGTTCAAACAACTTCAACCGATCGCGTGCCGCATGGCGCAGCAGCCGATGGATGATGAAGGGCGAGCCCGGGTAAACGCGGGCGCTGCCTTTTTCATTGAAACTCGCCACCATGTGCAAGTAGTCGTCGATCGGTGCAACAGGTGTTTCGGACTGAAAATTACGCAGCTTGAGGTAGCCATCGGCAGCTTCGCCGCTTTTTTCGGCGTAGTCGCCGTCCAGACGGTACAAACCAGCGCCGGCGTGCGTGTCCACAAACTGAATGCCGGGGTCTTTGTGCATCAAATGCTGCAAAGTGGCAATCAAAGTGAGGTGTTTGAGCACGTCGGCATGATTGCCGGCGTGAAAGGCGTGTCGGTAGCTGAACATAAGAGACCGATGGTAACCCGTCCACCCTTGGAGGCAGTTGCGCTGAGCCTTGGATTTTGCTTATAATGGCAGGCTCTGCAGCGCCAAGTGGTTCCGCGGCAGAGGCGGGTTTGGCTTGTCCAGCCCTGCATTCGCCACCTAAGAGGTTCTCACAAGAAGAACGCCGACCGTGGAAAAGAACCCTGCAAACCAACTCATCCTTCAAAGGAAAAACAATGTCTACATTCAGCGCAAAACCCGCTGACGTGGTGCATGAGTGGTTTGTGATTGACGCCACCGATAAGGTGCTCGGACGAGTAGCCAGCGAAGTTGCTCTCCGTTTGCGCGGCAAACACAAGGCCATTTACACACCCCACGTCGATACAGGTGACTTCATCGTCATCGTCAACGCCTCCAAACTCAAGGTCACAGGCACCAAGAATTTGGACAAGGTGTACTACCGTCACTCCGGCTTTCCAGGCGGCATCACTGCCACCAACTTCCGCGACATGCAAGCCAAGCACCCCGGTCGTGCTTTGGAAAAAGCTGTCAAAGGCATGTTGCCCAAAGGCCCTCTCGGCTACGCCATGA
>CAIYFE010000148.1 GCA_903925445.1 uncultured Burkholderiales bacterium
TAGCCCGTGGCCAGCAACAGCATCCAAATGATGCCAATGGTTTTTTGCGCATCGTTGCCCCCGTGTCCGAGGCTGTAGGCACCCGCCGAGATGAGTTGCAAGCGGCGAAACCATTTGTCAACGCGTGAGGGACGGAATTTTCTAAAAATCCAAGCCACGGCCACCATCATCAAGGAGCCCAGCACAAAGCCCAGCAAAGGCGAAACAAAGATAAACACCACGGTTTTCATGATGCCAGCGGCAATCAACGCACTGGTGCCCACTTTGGCAATCACCGCCCCCGCAATGCCACCGATCAAAGCGTGCGATGAACTGCTGGGAATGCCGTACAGCCAAGTGATGACGTTCCAAGTCACCGCCCCCGCCAACGCCCCAAACACCACATGGGTGTCCACCACGCCAGGTTGCACAATGCCTTTGCCCACCGTGGCCGCCACGCTGAGGTGAAAAATAAAAATCGCCACCACGTTGAAAAAAGCAGCAAAAAGCACCGCTTGCGCAGGCTTGAGCACGCCCGTTGAGACCACCGTGGCAATCGAGTTGGCTGCGTCATGAAAGCCATTCATGAAGTCGAACACCAGCGCCAAAGCCACCAAGAGCGCGACCACCCAAAAGGCCGTTTGAACCGTTTCCATGAAGGCTCCGAGATCAGGAGTTTTCGAGGACGATGCCCTCGATCAAATTGGCGACGTCCTCACACTTGTCGGTGATGGTTTCGAGCAACTCATAAATGGCTTTGAGCTTGATGACTTCGCGCACATCAGACTCTTCGCGGAACAACTTGCTCATGGCGCTGCGCATGACGCGATCGGCGTCGGATTCCAAACGGTCAATTTCTTCACAGGTTTTCAAGGCGGCTTCGGCTGCGCCAGCGTCGCTGATTTTGTCCAGCAAATACACGGCATCGCGCACCCGTTCACAGCATTTGAGGCTGAGGCTGGTGAGGCGAGAAATTTCTTCGGTCATGTGACGCACGTCGTACAAAGACATGGTCTCGGCAGAGTCTTGGATCAAATCCGCCACATCGTCCATGGTGTTGATGAGCGAATGGATTTGCTCACGATCAATCGGCGTGATGAAGGTTTTGTGAATCGCACGGTTGACGTCCTGGGTGACGCGGTCAGCCGCGCGTTCGGCGTTGTCAACTTCTTGCGCATACTTTTCACGCAACATGGAGTCGTTGTAGTGAGCGACCAAATTGGAAAACGATGCAGCCGCTTCAACGATGCGGTCAGCATGCTGGTTGAACATTTCAAAAAAATTGCCTTCGGTGGGCAACAATTTCCCAAACAGCATGGGCTCTCCTCTTATTTATGAATCAACTGTGACACTTTTGCGGATCATTAGTGTAAGCGCTCAATCACTTGGCCTTGTACTGCCTGCAACAAATCGGCCGAAACGCGTTGCGGCCAAACCTCGGCCAGCGGGTGCAACACAAATGCGCGCTCCTGCCAACGGGGGTGAGGCAGGGTCAACTCTGCGGTCTGAAGCGTCTGATCGGCATAAAAAATCAGGTCCAAATCCAGGGTGCGTGGTGCGTTTTTGTAAGGGCGTTGGCGGCCTTGTTGCTGCTCAAGGTCTTGCAAGGCGTGGAGCAGTTGCAGGGACGAAAGCTCCGTCCTCACCAAGGCCACGGCGTTGATGAAGTCGGGGCCTTTGGCTTCGTGAGGCGCGGTTCGGTACAGGGAAGACGTTTTTTCTAGCTGGGTGTGCGGCAAGCGGCCAAGGTCTTGCAAGGCCTGCAGCACGGTGCGCACTGCATCACCTAAGTTAGCGCCCACTGCGACGCAAGCCAAGACGGGTGAATCGTCCATCGCGCCGACTTACTCGCCTGATGATGCCTCGGTCGCACCCCCTGCGCTGGGTTTGCGGCGGCGGCGGCGGCGTTTTTTGGCAGGCGCATCGGCGTCGCTTGTGCCTTCGCTGGCTTCATCGCCAGACAAATCGCGAAACCGTGGGTCGGGTGCAGTCGCGTCATTGATTTTGGGCGCGCGGCGCACCGAATGCACACGCGGCGCACGTTGCGCTTTTTGAGTCTCTAGGCGAACTTGTTGCAACAAGTCTTCACGGGTGCTGTCATCGGCCAGGCTGAATTCTTGCCACCAGTCGGCCAAGGCTTCGTCGACCTCGCCCACATCGGCGCGCAAACGCATGAAATCAAATCCCGCCCGAAAACGCGTTTGCTCGACCATGCTCCAAGGGCCGCTGCCGCTGCGCTTTTCGAAACGGGGCTGCATGGACCAAATTTCACGCATGTCAGCGCCCAGCTTGCCGCGCCCAGACACGTCGCCAATGCGCGCATCGAACACTTCGTCGATCGCATCTTGCAAGGCAGGAAACGAGGGCTGCTTGGCACGGCGTCGCTCCCAAGACTCACGCACGTCAGACCACAGCACGCAAGCCAGCAAAAAGCTTGGCGCCACCGGCTTGCCTTCGCCCACGCGGCGGTCGGTGTCTTGCAATGCGGTTCGCACAAAGTCGGTGTCGGCGCGCTCCACGACCAAGTCCAGCAAGGGGTAAATGCCTTTGGACAAGCCTTGCGCCTTGAGTTGCGCCACGCTGGCCAAGGCGTGGCCGGTTTGCAGCAGCTTGAGCATTTCATCGAACAAACGGCTTTGCGGCACATCGCCCAACAAGTTGAGCATTTTTCGCAAAGGAGCCGCCGTTTTGGCTTCAAATTTGAAGCCCAAGCCCGACAGCTTGGCTGCAAAACGCACGGCACGAATGATGCGAACTGGATCTTCTCGGTAGCGCGTTGCGGGGTCGCCGATCATGCGCAAGACTTTTTTCTTGGCGTCGGCAATGCCGCCGTGGTAGTCGATGACGTCGCCCGTCTCGGGGTCGTAATACATGGCGTTGATGGTGAAGTCACGCCGCGCTGCATCTTCGTCTTGGGGTCCCCAAACGTTGTCACGCAAAACGCGACCACTGGCATCGACGGCATGCGTCATGCCGGCCAATTCTTGTTTGCTGCTGCGCTCATTGCCCCTGACTTGTTCGGCGTCAGCGCTGTTGAGGTGCGCGCGAAAGGTCGAAACTTCGATGACCTCGTGTTCGCGGCCACGGCCGTACACCACATGAACAATGCGAAAACGTCGCCCAATGATGAACGCGCGTCGAAATGCGGACTTGACTTGCTCAGGCGTGGCGTTGGTGGCCACGTCAAAGTCTTTGGGCTTCAAGCCCAAGAGCAAGTCGCGCACGGCGCCGCCCACGATGTAAGCCTCAAAACCTCGGTCTTGCAAGGTGCGCACCACGTTCAAAGCGCGTTCGTCGACCCAATCCACGTTGATGCCGTGCACTTTGGCGCTCACCACTTGGCGCTTGCCGAGCGAAGGTTTGGCGTTGGCTGGCTTTTTGCCAATCAACTTGTCAAATAGTTTTTTAATCATTCTTTGGGAAATAAATCCAAAATCGGCCAGCCGCGCTCTTGGGCGACAGCTCGCAATGTGGCGTCAGGATTGGTCGCCACGGGATGGTTGACGCGCTCCAGCAGGGGCAAATCGTTGCGAGAGTCGCTGTAAAAAGTGCTTTCGACCGTGTCCCAAGTCAGACCTTGCGCGTCCAACCATTGTTGCAGACGCTTGACCTTGCCTTCGCGCATCGAGGGAATGCCCAAAATTTCACCGCTGTATTGTCCTTGCGCATCGCGCGCCAACTCCACAGCAATCAGCTCTTGCACGCCCAGTGCTTGCGCAATGGGGCGCGTTACAAACTCATTGGTCGCCGTGACGATGACCACGCGATGTCCGGCATCGCGGTGTTTTTCAAGCAAGGCCAAGGCTTGGGGTTTGATGGCTGGCTCGATCACCTCGCGCATGAAACGCGCGTGGGCGGCTTGCGCTTGCTGCAAAGGACGCGTGCGAAACGCCTCGGTCGCAAAACGCACGTAAGCGTGAATGTCCAAAGTACCGGCTTGGTAGTGCGCGTAAAACGCATCGTTTTTGCGTCCAAACTCTTGCGGATCGACCCAGCCCAAAGTTTGGGTGAACTGACCCCACGCGTAGTCCGAATCGATCGGCAACAAGGTGTGGTCTAAATCAAACAAGGCCAAATGGGTCACAGGTTTTCCAACATCGATTTGAGGAGAGGAATGGTGATGGCGCGTTGTGTTTGCAGGGCATAGCCATCGAGTTGGTCCAGCAGTTGAATCAAACTGCCCAAATCACGGCTGAATCGGTTGAGCATGAAATCCATCACTTCGTCGCTCAAAAAAACGCCGCGTTCGTCGGCCTGCTGTCGCAGCACCGCGCGGCGTTCTGACTCGTTGAGCACATGCAGCTGAAACACATGACCCCAGCCCAAGCGGGTGCGCAAGTCTTCGCGCATTTGCAAATCACTGGGAGGCACCGCGCCTGCCGCCAACACCCAGCGCTGTTGTCCATCACTGGGCGTCATGGCGTTGACAAACCAGTTGAACGCGGCTTGTTGCTGCACAGCACCATACGCATGCACATCGTCAAGCAAGATCACGCGCCATGCGTCTTGAAAAACGCCGGGCTCAGACACCGAAGCATCCATCCACCCAACTTGGGCGCCATGTTCGCGCAACACGGCTTGCACCGCACGCAGCAAATGGGTTTTGCCGCAACCGCTCTCGCCCCACAAATAAGTGGGCACAGGCGAGCGCCTGTCATTGTTCGCCCACAAGGTGATGTGCTGCAACGCTGCTTGGTTGGGACCGGCCAAGAAATTGGTCAAGCTCGGCCCTGCGGCCAATCCAATGTCAAGGGCGATTTGCTTCATGGCGCTCAGGCACCCCGGTACAAACGACTGGCTTGGTATTGCGAGCGCAAACGGCGCACCGCCACCAACAAAACGGCGCTCATGGGCAAAGCCACCAACACGCCCACAAAGCCAAACAACTGACCAAACGAGAGGAGCGCAAAAATCACATGCAAGGGATGCAGGCCAATGCGCTCGCCCACCAAGCGGGGCGTGAGCACGAAACCTTCGATGGTCTGACCCAAGCCGTAAACCACCCCCACCATGAGCAGCGCATGTGAAGGCTCAAACTGCAGCACGCCGGCCAAAACAGCCAACAGCAGTCCCACACCAAAGCCCACATAAGGCACAAACACGGCCAACCCCGTGAACACGCCAATGGGCAGCGCCAGCTCCAAGCCGAAGCACCACAAACCCACGCTGTAATAAATCGCCAACAAGCCCATGACCGAGAGTTGCCCGCGCAAATACTGCCCCAACACTTGGTCGCAATCGATCACAAAACTGTCGTAGGCGTGACGCATTGGCAGCGGCACCAGCGCTTCAACATGGCGCACAAATCGGCGCCAATCGAGCAGCAAATAAAACAAGACCACGGGAATCAACACCCCATTGCCCACCCAAGCCAAAGCCGCGCTACCACCAATGCGAACGGAGGCAAAGGTTTTTGCCAACCCGTCATCCATCAAACCGTTCAAGCCTTTGAAAGCCAACGCTTTGAGGTCTTGGACGTCCCAGCTCGCTTGCAAACCCAGCATTTGCAGCACAGGCGACAAAGCGGCTTGGGCACGTTCTACCAACTGCGGCAACTGGTCGCGGATACGGGGCAACTCATGGCTCAAGATGGGCACCACCAGCATGAGCAAGGCCAGGCAGAGCATTAAAAACACAATTTCAACAAAAACCACAGCCACGGTGCGTGGCAGACGTCCAGCAAACAGCTGTTGCAGACCGCCCACCAAAGGGTTAAGCGCATAAGCCAGCACGGCGGCCACCACAAAAGGCGTCAGCACCGCGCCCAGCAGCCACAAGACCAGCGCCAAGGCGCCGATCAAAGCCAACCAGCCCCAAGTGTTTTGACGGTGTGAAATTGATTGCATACAGTGCCTAGCAGGACGCGCCTTAAAATTCAAGGTTGATTCTATTCGGCGCGGCTGTGGGCTTGCGCCACAGCCCTTCTCTACTATGAACACTCCCCTTTCTTACAAAGACGCTGGCGTTGACATCGACGCGGGCGATGCTTTGGTCGAGCGCATCAAACCCTTGGCTAAAAAAACCATGCGCGAAGGCGTGTTGGCTGGCATTGGCGGCTTTGGCGCCCTGTTTGAGGTGCCCAAGCGCTACAAAGAACCCGTGCTGGTCAGCGGCACCGACGGCGTGGGCACCAAGCTCAAACTCGCCTTCGAATGGGACATGCACGACACCGTGGGCATCGATTTGGTGGCCATGAGCGTCAACGACGTGCTGGTGCAAGGCGCCGAGCCCTTGTTTTTCCTCGATTACTTTGCCTGCGGCAAATTGCATGTCGACACCGCTGCAGCGGTGGTTGGCGGCATCGCCAAAGGCTGCGAGCTCTCGGGCTGCGCCCTGATCGGTGGCGAAACCGCTGAAATGCCAGGCATGTACCCCGATGGCGAATATGACTTGGCAGGATTTGCCGTTGGCGCGGTCGAAAAATCCAAAATCCTCACCGGTCAAAGCGTAAAAGCTGGCGATGTGGTTTTAGGACTGGCCTCAGCCGGCGTGCATTCCAATGGTTTTTCACTGGTTCGCAAAGTCATCGAGCGCGCGGGCAACCAAGCACCAGCCACGTTGGACGGCAAACCGTTCAAAGAAGCCATCATGGCGCCCACCCGCCTTTACGTCAAAAGCGTGTTGACGGCGTTGGCCAACCAACCCATCAAGGCATTGGCGCACATCACGGGCGGCGGTTTGCTGGAAAACATTCCCCGCGTGTTGCCCGAAGGCTTAGCCGCCCATTTGACCCAAGGCAGTTGGCCTCAAACCGAGTTGTTTGCTTGGTTGCAGGCCACCGCCGGCATCGATGACATCGAGATGAACCGCACTTTCAACAACGGCATTGGCATGGTCGTGGTGATCGATGCTGACCATGCACAAGCCTGCGCCGATGTTTTGCGCGCCCAAGGCGAGCAGGTTCACACCATCGGTGTGATCGCGCCTCGCGGGACAGGTGCTGCGGTGGTGGTGGCCTGACGACTCAAGCTTGGGTGGAATCGACTTGCGGGAGCAAGACATCGATGCGGTGCTTGACTTTCACGCGTCGCATCGTGTCGCCGTGGGATGTGTAGATTTCATCCAAATTGCGCAACATGCGCGCCACGATTTCCCGCGCGGTGGCGGGTCGCAAATGCAGTTGAATGAAGGCATCGGGCAAATCGCCGTCCCCGATCAGGCCTGACTCTGCATACATGGGTGCCAGCCGCTCGGACAAGTCTTCTTTGCTCAAGGACTGACCGCTCAACGGGTCGATCACCACTTGCCCTTCGTGGGGGTAAGGCAAGCGCACTTTGACCAAAAAGTGCCCCGGAAAACTCACCCCGCTGGCGTCCAAGCCCACCCCTTGCGCCAACTCCAGCCAAATGACCGCCAAACTGACGGAAATGCCGCGCCGCTGATGCAGCACCGCATGGATGAAACTGTTTTCCGGGTCGTAGTAATTGTTCAAATTGCCCGCAAAACCCAATTCATCAAAAAAGAAATTGTTGAGCATGCGCAGCTTGTGCAAGCTGCCCGCATCTTTGGGTAGTCGCCGCTTGATGCGCTCGCACAGCTGATCGACTTGATCGAGCACTTCTTGCACATTGGTTTCGGGGTATTCGTCCTGCGCCAGACTGGCTGCGGCTTCGAGCAAAGGGAAATGCTCATCGCTTTGAACCAATGATTCAAAGTACTCAAGTGCGCTGGGAATGTGAAGCTTCAAATCCATGTTTTATTGTCGGAGCAACTCGCGCAACTTTAACCCCGTCAGCCACAACGCCACAAAATAAAGCACGCCGCTGACACACAACACGCCCACCATCAGCCCCACGCGCAGGATAGGTGCGCTGTGCAGACCCACCCAGTCCCAGTGCTGCGCAGCCCACATCAACCAAGCGGCCAAGACCGCACAGGCCAGCAACACTTGCAGCACAAAGCGTCCCCAGCCAGCCAAAGGCTTGTAAGCGCCCGTGCGACGTAAGCCCCACAGCAACCAGCCCGCGTTGAGCAAGGCGCCCAAACCAATCGACAAGGCCAACCCCGCATGCGCCAGCAAGGGCACCAACACCCAATTCAACAACTGCGTGACCACCAACACCACCACCGCAATGCGCACCGGGGTGCGAATGTCTTGCCTTGCGTAATAGCCCGGTGCCAAAACTTTGATGGCCACCAAGCCCAACAAGCCAACGCCGTACCCCATCAAAGCCACGGTGGTTTGGTGCACATCGTGGGGGCTGAATGCACCGTAGTTGTAGAGCACCGAGACCAGCGGCTGCGAAAAAACCAACAGTGCCAAAGCACAAGGCAAGGTCATCACCAACACCAAACGCAAACCCCAATCGAGCATGGCCGAGTAGCGGCGGTGATCGTCGTCGGCCTTGGCCGCTGCCAGCTGTGGCATCAACACGACACCCAAGGCCACGCCCAACAAAGCGGTTGGAAATTCCATCAAACGGTCGGCATAGCTCAACCAACTCACACTGCCCGCACCTTGGTGCGAAGCAATTTGCGTGTTGATGAGCAAAGACACTTGCGCCACGCTCACGCCCAGCAAAGCAGGCGCCATCAAATGCAAGATGCGCTGAACCCCTTCGCCATGCCAAGCCGCACGCAGCGCTTGCAGGCTCAGGCCTATGCGCGGCAGCAAATGCAAACGTCGCAAAGCCAGCAACTGCACCGCCAGCTGCATCACACCCCCCATCAACACGCCACCCGCCAAGGCATAAATTGGGGCGAGTCCCAAGGTCGCAAACCAAGGCGCGCCCCACCAAGCCGCACCAATCATGCAGACGTTGAGCAACACGGGCGTCGCAGCAGGCACGGCAAACTGTTTCCAAGTGTTGAGCACGCCAGCCGCCAAGGCCACCAAGGACATGAAGGCAATGTAGGGGAACATCCAACGGGTCATCACCACCGCAACGTCAAACCCTTGGGCTGAACTTTGCAAGCCGCTGGCCATCAGCCAAACCAAGGCGGGTGCGCCCAACACGCCCAACACGCTGGTCACCAACAGCGCCCACGCCAGCACTGTGGCGGCTTGGTTCATCAACACATGGGTGGCTTCATCGCCATTTTTTTGTCGACTCGCAGCCAACACCGGCACAAAGGCTTGGCTGAAAGCGCCTTCGGCAAACAAGCGGCGAAACAAATTAGGAATACGAAATGCCACATTGAAGGCATCCGTCAAGGCGCTGGCGCCAAAAGTAGAGGCGATGAGCAGCTCACGCACCAAGCCGGTGATTCGAGACACCAAAGTCAGCGCCGAGACGATAGAGGCAGATTTGAAGAGCGACACCCTGTGAGTGTAGCCAAACTGAAGTTTTGATATACTTGTGGGCTTTGCTGCAACATCCTCAAACTCTGAAGGACATCAATCATGGCATCAGCCAAACCCAAGAAAAAGAACCCACGCCTCGCGTCGGGCCGCAAACGCGCACGTCAAGACGTCAAGCTCAATGCAGCCAACACGTCTTTGCGCTCCAAATACCGCACCGCTGTCAAGAACGTTGAAAAAGCGGTCTTGGCTGGCGACAAAGTCAAAGCAACCGAATTGTTTGCCAAGATGCAAGCCGTGGTGGACACCGTGGCCGACAAAGGCATCTTCCACAAAAACAAGGCCGCTCGCGACAAGAGCCGCCTGTCTACGAAAGTCAAGGCTTTGGCCTTGGCCGCCTAATTCATTAGGCAAATCGCCCGGCTTGTCTTGTGCAAGCCGCCGTTTGTAACGGGTGCGCTGCAGCAAAAGTAAAAAACCGCCTTCGGGCGGTTTTTTTATGCGTGTTTTTTTCGGTTCAGGCGTTGTCAGGCAGCAAGCACGCTTCGACCACTTGCAAATCGTTGTCCTTGGCGAAATTCATGACAAAGCTCCAAGCCATAGGCTCTTCATCGCGCAAATCGGTGTGAACAATGACGCATTTTTTGCCGTCAAGCGTGTTGGGCACACACCAAGGCGAGTAGCTCAAGTGGCTGCCGGGCGTGGCGCCGCCGGGACGAAACTGGCTCATGACGCCCGCCAAACGCTCGGCCCAATCGCTGGGTCTGAACGTGCTGCCTGAGTGGGTGACACCCAGAATGAATACTTCTTTGGCGGAGTGAGAAACCATCGGGTAGATGCGGAGTTTTTGAAGTTGAGCCCTAGGGGATCTCCCTAGTCGGCCAGCGTTTGAAATTGTATCTTATATAAGACTTGATCCCAGCCCCAGCCACGGCGCAAGTGAACATGGCACTCTAAAGTGACGGCCACATTTTTGACACAAGACACGCTCTAAAATCACGCTTCAACGGCTCAACCTTCGTTGGGTCGTTTTCTTTTGGAGTCCACATGTCAGCCGTTGCTTCTTCTGTCAGCCCTCACGAACCTCATGTCA
>CAIYFE010000149.1 GCA_903925445.1 uncultured Burkholderiales bacterium
CCCGCGTTCATCGAAAAAGAATCTTTCAATGCAAAAGATTGGCAAGATTTTTTAAAACGCCTGGTCTACGTGAGCATGGATGTCACGCATGGCTGCGACTACCTCCAACTCAAAGACGCTTGCCAACCCAACACGCTGCGCGTGTTTTACTTGGCCACGGCGCCCAGTTTGTTCACGCAAATTTGCGCCAACTTGTCTGGCGCGGGTTTGATCGACGACCAAGCGCGTGTGGTGCTAGAAAAACCCTTGGGCGTTGATCTGGCCTCTGCCCGCACCATCAACGCCGAAGTCGCGCAATATTTCCAAGAACAACAGATTTATCGCATCGATCATTACTTGGGCAAAGAAACCGTCCAAAACCTGATGGTGCTGCGTTTTGGCAACGCGATTTTTGAACCCCTTTGGCGTGCGCCCAACATCAAGAGCATCCAAATCACGGTGGCCGAAAGCGTGGGCGTGGGCAGCCGTGCAGGGTTTTACGACGGCGCGGGCGCCATGCGCGACATGATTCAAAACCATTTGCTGCAACTGCTGTGCATCGTGGCCATGGAGCCGCCCATCTCGCTCGATGCCGACGATGTGCGCGACGAAAAACTCAAAGTCTTGCGCTCGCTGCGCAAAATGGATGTGAACGACATCAAGCGCGACACCGTGCGCGGCCAATACACCGCTGGTGCGTCCGAAGGCGTGGCCGTCAAAGGCTACAAAGAAGAAGACAACGTGCCCGCCAACAGCCGCACCGAAACCTTTGTGGCCTTGCGCGCGCAAATTGACAACGCCCGTTGGGCCAATGTGCCGTTCTTTTTGCGCACCGGCAAGCGCATGCAAAAACGCCAGTCCGAAATCATCATCGAATTTGCCGATCAACCGTTTTCTATTTTTGGCAAAACCCCCAACCAGCAACCCAACCGTTTGATCATCAGCTTGCAGCCCGAAGAATCCATCCAACTGGAGATGATGGTCAAAGAACCCGGCTCGGGCATGCACTTGCACCCCGTCAAGCTGGGTTTGGATTTGCAGCAATCGTCTGACAAACGCCGCGCTGAGGCTTACGAGCGCTTGCTGATGGACGTCATCAAAGGCCGTTTGACGCACTTCATGCGCCGCGACGAACTCGAAGCCGCATGGACATGGGTCGATCCCATCTTGGCCGGCTGGAAAGAGTTGGACGAAAAACCCCGCGAATACTCCGCCGGCAGCTGGGGGCCTGCGGCTTCGTCTGCGTTGATGGCGCGTGAAAACCTGACATGGTTCGAGGAATCCTGATGCAAAACACCGAAGCGCTCGCCCTAGACATCGCCCAACGACTGCGCGACGCCATGGCACAACGCGGCGTTGCGGTGCTGAGCGTATCGGGCGGCAAATCGCCCATTGCCCTGTTTGAGCACTTGCGCAAGCAGGTGTTGGATTGGCGCAAAGTGCGCATTACCTTGGTGGACGAGCGTTGCGTGCCCACGCAGCACCCCGACAGCAATGCGCTGTTGGTGCGCACGCATTTATTGCAAGACTTGGCAGCACATGCGCAGTTTTTTCCCATGGTGATGCAAGACCAAGCCCCTTTGCCCTCGCCCCAAGTTTTGGCACAAAGCGCCGAAGAAAACCTAAAACAAGCAGGCTGCGCCGATGTGATGGTGTTGGGCATGGGCGCTGACGGCCACACGGCCTCCTTGTTTCCCGATGCGCCCAATTTGCAAGAAGCCTTGGATTTGCAAAATCCTCACCTGTGTTTGCCCATCGAGCTGGCCAACCCACCCGCCAATGCGCCGTTTGCGCGCATCACCCAAACCTTGGCCGCGATTGTGTCGGCCCGCCACCTTGTGTTGCCCATCGCTGGAGCAGACAAACTCCACACCTTGAATCAGGCCAAGCAAGGCATCCAAATGCGCTTGCCGATTTCTTATGTGTTGCATCAAACGCAAACACCTGTTGCCCTTTGGATCACGCCATGACCTCTTCCATTCACGCCACCCTCCAAGCCGTGACCGAGCGCATACAAGCGCGCAGTCAAGCGTCACGCCAAGCTTATTTGGATGTTTTGGCGCAGGCCAAAAAACCAGGCCCCTACCGCGCTGGCATGGGGTGCGCCAATGCAGCTCACGCATACGCAGCCATGCCGATGCAAGACAAGCTCATGTTGCGCCAAGAACGCCAACCCAACGTCGGCGTCATCACGGCCTACAACGACATGTTGTCTGCGCATCATCCTTACGAACACTACCCCGAATTGATTCGCCATGCGGCGCGACAAGTCAACGCCACGGCACAAGTTGCTGGGGGCGTGCCGGCCATGTGTGATGGCGTCACACAGGGCGAAGACGGCATGGAGTTGTCGTTGTTTTCGCGCGATGTGATCGCCATGGCAACCGCCGTGGGGCTGTCTCACAACGTATTTGATGCCGCGATGTTTTTGGGCGTGTGCGACAAGATCGTGCCGGGCTTGTTCATCGGCGCTTTGCAGTTTGGGCATTTGCCCGCTGTTTTTGTGCCAGCCGGCCCAATGACTTCGGGCTTGTCCAACGACGAAAAATCAAAAGTTCGCCAGCAATATGCCCAAGGTTTGGTCTCGCGCGAAGCGCTGTTGGCGGCCGAACAAGCGGCTTATCACGGCGCAGGCACGTGCACGTTTTATGGCACGGCCAACTCCAACCAAATGCTGATGGAAATCATGGGCTTGCACCTGCCCGGATCGTCTTTCATCAACCCAGGAACGCCTTTGCGTGAAGCCTTGACCCGTGAAGCTGTGCACCGCGCTGTGGCGTTGTCGCAAAGCGCGGACACGCACGGCATGGGCTACCAAATCGATGCCAAAGTCATCGTCAACGGCATTGTGGGTTTGCTGGCCACAGGCGGCTCGACCAACCACACCATGCACTTGATCGCCATGGCGCGCGCCGCGGGCTGGCGGGTCAATTGGGACGATTTTTCTGATTTATCCGCTTGTGTGCCTTTGCTGGCGCGTGTCTATCCCAATGGCAGCGCCGATGTGAACCATTTCCAAGCCGCAGGCGGCATGGGATTTTTGATGGCACAACTGCTGCAAGCGGGTTTGCTGCATGAGGATGTTCACACCATCATGGGGCACGGTCTGCATCGCTACACCGTTGAGCCTTGTTTAGACAACGGTCAATTGGCTTGGCGCAATGCACCGAGTGAATCGCTGGACGCCAACGTGCTGCGACCTGCGAGCCACCCTTTCAGTGCCGATGGCGGCTTGCGTGTGATGCACGGCAATTTGGGGCGATCTGTGGTCAAGGTCTCGGCGGTCAAACCCGAGCACCGCCAAGTTCGCGCCCCTGCAATTGTGATCAACGACCAAAAAGAATTGGCCGTCTTGTTCAAGCAAGGCTTGCTTGAGCGAGACTTTGTGGCCGTGGTGCGCTACCAAGGCCCGCAGGCCAATGGCATGCCCGAGCTGCACAAACTCACGCCCATTTTGGGCTCGCAACAAGACAAAGGCTTCAAGGTTGCCTTGGTCACCGATGGCCGCATGTCCGGCGCCTCGGGCAAAGTGCCTGCGGCCATTCACCTCAGCCCCGAAGCGCTGGATGGCGGCCTGATCGCCAAAGTCCGCGACGGCGACATGATCGCGCTGGACTGCGACCAACAGCAACTGACTTTGGAAGTCAGCGATGTAGAACTCGCCGCCCGCGAAGTTGTCACCCCAGATTTGTCCCGCAACCAGCGGGGCACCGGACGCGATTTGTTTGCGCTGATGCGCCAACACGCCGCCAAAGCCGAAGAAGGCGCATCGCCTTTGTTGCATCACCTTTGATTTTTAAAAAACATGAACACTTCGACGCACCCCACCTTCAGCCGCCCCGCCTTCACCTCACGCGTGGTGCCTGTGATTGTGATCACGCACGTGGATCAAGCCGTTCCACTGGCAAACGCCCTGCTTGAAGGGGGCGTGGATGTGATGGAAATCACCTTGCGCCATGCCGCAGGTTTGCCCGCCATCGAAGCCGTTGCCAAACAAGTGCCACAAATGCACGTGGGCGCTGGCACGGTGACCCGCGCGGAAGAAATGCCGCGTGTCAAAAACGCCGGAGCCAGCTTTGCGCTCTCACCGGGCATGACCGACTCTTTGGTGCAAGCAGCCCTCGATCACCAAATGCCTTTCATGCCTGGCGTCATGTCGCCGGGTGAAGTCATGGAAGCGCGCGATCATGGGTTTGGTTTGGTCAAGTTGTTTCCTGCCGCACAAGCGGGTGGTTTGGCCATGCTCAAAGCTTTGGGCGGGCCTTTGGGCGACATGCGTTTTTGTCCCACAGGCGGTGTCTCGTTGGCCAACATGGGCGAGTTTTTGAAGCAACCCAATGTGGCCATGATCGGTGGTTCTTGGCTCACGCCCATCGATTTGATCGAAGCAGGCCGCTGGTCTGACATCACCCAATTGGCACGCGAAGCCACCCAAGCCGCCGCTGCGCTGTAAGACACCTACGAAAATCAAGCCATGACACATTTCACGCCCCCTCAACACCGCAAGGCCTGGCAGGCCTTGGATGCGCTGGCTCAGCAACCTCAGCTGCACTTGCGCGAACTGCTCAAAGACGAACACCGCCACGAACACATGACCGCCAGCGGCGCTGGCATCACCTTGGACTTTGCGCGACAAAGGGTCGATCAAGCCATTTTTCAACAATTGTTGGCGCTGGCGGATGAATCGCACGTCAAAGCACAAGCCAAAGCGATGTTCAAAGGCGAGCACATCAACGCCACCGAAGACCGCGCGGTGTTGCATGTTGCGCTGCGCGGCAGCCATGTGCCCAATCCGCCTTGGGGTGCAGCCATTTCAAAACAAGTGGCCGATGAATTGCTGCGCGTGTGCATGTTTGCCGAACGTGTGCGCGAAGGTCAACTCAAAGGGTTTGAGGACGAAGCCATTACCGACGTGGTCAATTTGGGCATTGGCGGTTCAGACTTGGGCCCACGCATGACCACCGAAGCCCTGAGTCACTTGACCCGAGAAAGCTTCAAAAACAAGGTGCGGGTGCACTACGTCTCCAACGTCGATGCGTGGAGCTTGTACACCGTCTTGGCCACGCTCAACCCCGCTCGCACCGCTTTCGTGGTGCAAAGCAAAACCTTCACCACACAAGAAACCATGACGCTGGCGTCCTCCGCCAAACGTTGGTTGCGTGATGCAGGCTGCCCCGAGGATCAATTGCATCGGCACTTGATTGCCGTCACGGCCAACCCACAAATTTCCAGCGCACAAGGTTTTGCAGCCGAACAAACCTTTACCTTTTGGGATTGGGTCGGCGGTCGTTACTCGGTGTGGTCGGCCATTGGCTTGCCCTTGGCAATTTCGATTGGTGCCTTTGCCTTTCAAGACATGTTGCTGGGCGCGCGCGCGATGGATGAGCATTTCATGAGCGCGCCCAACGAACAAAACTTGCCGTTGCTGATGGCGTTGTTTGGAATTTGGAACCGCAACTTTTTGGGCGCGACCACGCACAACATTGCGCCTTATGCCTCGCCCTTGGGCAAGTTTGCTTCGTTCTTGCAACAAATGGACATGGAGTCCAACGGCAAGCGCACGCACATCGATGGCAGCGAAGCTCAAATTGCCACCTCGCCTGTGCTGTGGGGCGGTTTGGGCATTGACGGGCAACATGCTTACTTTCAGTTGATTCACCAAGGCCAGCATTTGGTGCCAATGGACTTCATTGGTTTGCGCACCGAACGCAGCCCACTGCCCTTTGCCGCCGAACACCACCGCGTGGTGCTGCTCAACATGCAAGCACAAGCACAAGCCCTGGCTTTGGGTCGAACCCTGGACGAAACCATCCAAGAAATGCGCAACGGCGACATGGACGAAGACCAAATTCAGCGCCTGGCTCCGCACCGTTGCTACCCTGGCAATGTGCCCAGTTCCACCATTTGGATTGATGCGCTCACCCCACGCAGCATGGGCGCATTGATGGCGCTGTACGAGCACAAAGTTTTTTGCCAAGCCGCAATTTGGGGCATTCACGCTTTTGACCAATGGGGCGTTGAACTCGGCAAAACCATGGCCAAAGCGATGGAAGCCAAACAAACACAAGTTGTATAAATCATGTTCGAAGCACGCGACCCTTCGCAAGATCAAGCCCCTGCTTTTCCACGCTGGTTGGGTGACATTGGCGGCACCAACGCACGTTTTGGCTGGCAAGCCAGCGCCGATGCGCCCATCAGCCATGTGCAAATCTTGCCCTGCGCCGAACATGCCACCTTGGTCGATGCCGCGCGCAGCTATTTGAGCCAACAAGGTTTGCCTACGCCAGCCTGCGCAGCTTTTGGCATTGCCAACCCAGTCACGGGCGATCAGGTCTCCATGACCAATCACCACTGGAAGTTCTCGGTCAACGAAGTCAGGCAAAGCTTGGGCTTGAAACGGTTTTTACTGCTCAACGATTTCACCGCTTTGGCGCTGGCTTTGACGCACCTGCCGCCTGAACACAAACGCCAAGTTGGCAGCGGTCAAGCCGCCTTAGATGCCGCCATCGGCTTGATTGGTGCAGGCACAGGATTGGGCGTGTCGGGCTTGTTGCCCGTGGGTCATCAAAACAAATGGATTCCCATTGCGGGCGAAGGCGGTCATGTCAGCCTCAGCGCAAGCAATGCGGTGGAATTCGCAGTGATCGAACAACTGCGCAAGCGCTACGGCCATGTGTCGGCCGAGCGCATTTTGTCGGGCGCAGGCCTGGTCGATCTCTACCACGCCTTGTGCGAACTCAAAGACGGGCAAGGACGCGAAATCACCACGCCCGCGGAAGTCATCGAACGCGCCCAAGAATTGCCTTTGTCCACCGCCAACCAAGCGTTGGACATGTTTTGCGGATTCCTGGGCTGCGTGGCGGGCGATTTGGCCTTGACGCTGGGTGCGCGCGGAGGCATCTTCATTGGCGGGGGCATCGTGCCGCGCTTGGGCGAACGATTTGACGCGTCACCCTTTCGCCAGCGTTTTGAAGACAAAGGCCGCTTCAAAACTTATATGCAAAACATTCCAACATGGGTCATTCACAGCCCAGTATCGCCTGCGCTCCAAGGCGCATCGCAAGCCCTCTCACTCACCCAGTGGTAAGACCACGCAACACCATGACCACACGCGCCAAAACGCCACGCACGACGACCCGCGACAAAGACAACGAACGGCCACTGGTCGAAGACATTCGACTGCTGGGTCGCATCTTGGGCGATGTCATTCGCGAGCAAGAAGGCAAAGCGGCTTACGAACTGGTAGAGCAAGTGCGCAAACTCTCGGTCGCGTTTCGCCGTGACGAGGACGCGCAAGCCGACAAAGCCCTGAAAAAACTGCTCGCAGGTTTGACCGGCGAAGCCACCGTCAGCGTGATTCGAGCGTTCACCTATTTCAGTCACTTGGCCAACTTGGCAGAAGACCGACACCACATTCGACGTCGCGCCATTCACGAGCGTGCCGGGCGCATTCAAGATGGCAGCTTGCCTTTGGCTTTGTCGCGCATCAAACAAGCGGGCATTGCGCCTAAATCCATCGTGCAAGCACTGGCACACAGCCATGTTTCGCCTGTGTTGACCGCCCACCCCACCGAAGTGCAACGCAAAAGCATCTTGGATGCAGAGCGCGGCATTGCCAATTTGTTGGCCGAACGCGATGACATCAAAGCGCGCAGCGCCACATTCTCCACCGCCAAAGGCAGCGTGGATGCTTTGGCCAGCCGTGAACTGGCCGCCAACGAATTACAAATCCGCGCACGCGTGTTGCAGCTTTGGCAAACCCGTTTGCTGCGCTTTACCAAGCTCACCGTCTCCGACGAAATCGACAACGCGCTGAGTTATTACGAAGCCACGTTTCTCAACGAAATTCCCAAACTCTATGCCGATCTGGAAGCTGAATTGGGACAACAACACGTGCACAGCTTTTTGCGCATGGGGCAATGGATTGGGGGCGACCGCGATGGCAATCCCAATGTCAACGCCGACACTTTGCGCTACGCCCTCCAACGCCAATGCGAGGTGGCGTTGCGCCACTACTTGACGCAGCTGCACTACTTGGGCTTGGAATTGTCCATGTCGGCCATGTTGGTAGAAGTCACGCCCGAGATGCAAGCTTTGGCCGAACGCTCGCCCGACAGCAACGCCCACCGCCAAGACGAACCTTACCGACGCGCCTTGACCGGCATGTACGCCCGCCTAGCCGCCACCCTCAAAGCGCTTACTGGCGGTGATGCCGCGCGCCACGCTGTTGCGCCCAACAATCCTTATCTCAGCGCTGAGGCTTTGTTGGCCGATCTGCAAATCATTGCCGACTCGTTGCAAGCCCAACACGGCGCGGCGCTGATGGCGCAAAGGCTGCGCCCTTTGATGCGTGCCGTGCAAGTGTTTGGTTTTCATTTGGCCACCGTCGATTTGCGTCAAAGCTCCGACCAACACGAGCGCGTCATTGCTGAACTGTTGGCAACGGCAGGCGTAGAAAAAAATTACGCCAAACTGGACGAAACCTCGCGCATCGAATTGCTCACCCAGTTGCTGCGCGATGCGCGCCCTTTGCGCGTGGTCGGCGCGACCTACAGCGAATTGGCTTGCAAAGAGTTGGCCATTTTTGAAACCGCACGCGAAATGTTGGCTTGCTTTGGCCAACAAGCCATTCGCCACTACATCATCAGCCATACCGAAACCGTGAGCGATTTGCTGGAAGTGTTGTTGCTGCAAAAAGAAACTGGCTTGATGCGCGGCACCTTGCAAGACAAACGCAGCGTGTGCGACTTGGTGGTGGTGCCCTTGTTTGAAACCATCGACGACTTGCGCCGTGCCGCCCACATCATGGGCGGTTTTTACAGCATCGAGGGCGTGGCGACATTGATGCAAAGCAGTGGCGGCGAGCAAGACATCATGCTGGGCTACTCCGACAGCAACAAAGATGGCGGCATTTTCACCAGCAATTGGGAGCTGTACCGCGCCGAGATGGCATTGGTCGCGTTGTTTGACCAACTCTTCACCCAGCACGGCATCACCTTGCGCATGTTCCACGGACGCGGTGGCACGGTGGGCCGCGGCGGTGGTCCCAGCTACCAAGCCATTCTGGCGCAGCCGCCGGGCACCGTGCGCGGGCAAATTCGCTTGACCGAACAAGGCGAAGTCATTGGCTCCAAATATGCCAACCCCGAAATTGGGCGTCGCAATTTGGAAACTTTGGTCGCTGCCACGCTCGAAGCCAC